>NZ_JACJUP010000646.1:0-3893 GCF_014748295.1 Planktothrix sp. FACHB-1355
TTGTAGCAGTTGCCGATAGCGTTGAATTGTCTGAATTACCTGGTTAGGTGTTTCATTGACAAATTCAATTCGGAAGTTACTAACCCCCAATTCTATCAGACGTTGGACATATTCTGCACCAGTTTGAGCAGTGCCATTAAACACAGTATTGCGACAACCGGCATCAGCTTGCAGGATATGTTCTGTGCCGACGCGATCGCGCAATTTCACCTCATATTTTTCACAAGGACGCCCGCAATTAGTATAATCGGTTCCATCTGATAAAAACGCACAAAAAACACAATGCTCCATGTGGAACATCGGCATATGCTGATGAATAGTTACCTCAAACCAATGACGCGGACAATTAACGAGCAAATCTTCGAGTTGGCTAATATTCAAATCGTAAGATGCGGTGAGCCTTTCCAGTTTATATTGCTGTTTAAAATAGTCAGCCGTGAGAGGATTGGCAACATTGAGAGAGAAATCTCCAATACAGGGATATTCGGCAAAAAACTGGAGTTGATCGTAGTTTCGCACCAAATAACCATCCGCATCGCAGTTGCGAACTTGCTCCAAAATATAGTTTTCCCCAGGTTTAGTAATTCGCGGTGGCGCAACCCAAATCTTTGTAGGGGCGAAGCATTTGGGCGACAATTTTTCAGTTCTGTGCGAATTTCCCTCCCCAAATGCTTCGCCCGTATTTGACTTTTCAGTTAAATGCTTTCGATGAACTAACTGTACAGCTTCTCGATAAGCGCGGGGGTCTTCAAATTCACAGTAAATTGTTTGAATTCCCGCTTGAAGTGCGGCTTCCACTTGTTTGAGATTTCGCACTAAAACAATTAAAGTAGGAGAAGCTAACGGTGCTGATTCTTGGGCGGGTAGTAAATCGGAAAAAGAAACATTTGAGCGCAATTGCCAGCGTTTGGGTTGCGATCGCAATTCCTCCAACTTCGCCACAATCTCCCGCCGCATCCGGTTCAACTCGCTGACGGGCACCATTAATGCAGATTTGAGATAATTTGTCAATACCCCCAAACAAAAAGGTGTGTTACCGAGACGACCGAACTGTTCTTGCAAACGCTCTGTTGTGAGGGGTTTGGTGTGCGCTTCCACCAGAGGTATGGAGGATTCCACCTCCACGATATGACCCAGTTCATCGCGAGCGATCGCAATTAGAGGTTGACCGACTTCGCCATATATTTCCAAATCGATCGGACGCTGAAATTGGGGAGTATCGCCAGCAAAACTCTGACGCAATTGGCGATCGAGTTTTGGATCGCTAGTTTTCCAAATTTTATCGCCCACATGAATTCGTCGCCAGTTCAAATCGCCCCGCCCAAAAGTCAGCACCGCATCTTGACCGCGCAGTTCCACCCCATAAACGCGACCGCCTTCTTCCTGCGCTTCCGGACGACCGCAGTCAAAAACGACACCATCACCCGGTTCGATCGGCGCTGACAGTCGCACGGTTACCTGTTCGTTGCGGATGCGGGTAACTTCGCCCAGATAAACTCCCCGCTTTTTCCCGAAACGCGCATGAACGAGTTCTTGATTGTTAATTCCGCGAAACCATCCTGTATGGAGTCCGCGAGAAAATGCCATTTCTAAGTTGTAGCGTTCCTCATTTATAAAGGGAGTTTGAGTTCCCCCTTCCCTCGTAGGAAAGGAGGTGAGGGGGTGAGGTTTTTCTAACTCCGCCATAATGCGATCGAGTGCTTCTCGATAAACGCGAGTAACATTAGCAACATACTCCGGCGTTTTCAGACGACCTTCAATTTTGAGAGAACTTACGCCTGTCTTTACCAACTCTGGCAAAACTTCTAACCCTGCTAAATCTTGCGGACTGAGAAGATATTTTCGATCTCCCAAATCTACCGTTTTCCCATCAGCAATTAACTCATAAGTCATCCGACAAGCTTGGGCGCATTCCCCTCGATTTGCCGAACGTCCCCCCAGCGCTTCACTCGTCAAACACTGACCCGAATAAGCGACACACAAAGCACCGTGAACAAACACTTCCAGAGGTAAAGATGCGTTTTTTTCCGCAATTTGCTGCTGAATTTTGTTAATTTCTTTCAGAGAGCATTCGCGAGCGAGTACCACCAACTGACAACCGAGAGATTTAGCAAATTCTACCCCCGCCGGACTGGTGACAGTCATCTGCGTAGAAGCATGAATGGGAAAATCAGGAGAAAGGTGACGAATGAGGCGACAAATTCCCACATCCTGCACAATTACCGCATCTACTCCCGCTGCAATAATTGTACGGAGATACTGTTGTGCTTCTGCTAGTTCTTTAGGAAAAATCAGCGTATTGAGAGTGACATAACCTTTCACACCTCGACGGTGCAAAAATCTCATCAATTTCGGCAAATCTGCTTCGGTAAAATTTTGCGCCCGCATCCTGGCATTAAACCGATCTAAACCGAAATAGATAGCATCTGCGCCATTTTCGATGGCAGCTTTAGCACAATCCCAATTACCCGCTGGGGCGAGTATTTCTGGACGTTTAAAGGTGGGCGATGTATGTGATGGGGTTTGTGTACGATCGGCTTTCATCGGGTTTGTGCCAGCTTAGATGGCACTATCTAACAGTTAGGAGTTCTTTGGCTATCATAGCTTTATCGGATCGGTTTGTATTGTGTAAGTTTACAAATGTAGATAGTTGATAGAAAAGATTATTCCAACAGCAGAACATATTCACCTATTTAATCTATATCCTGTGGTTCAGTTACCAGCGCTAAACCCGCTCATATTTGTCGAAATTTTTGCCTAGAAAGCGTACCAATTTTGTCATTTAAAATAGCTTTGTCTACTGTAAATACTTGAGAAATATTAACTACGCTTTATTCCGGCAAATCGGCTTCTCCTAGTTCAAGCAGCACGTTACCTATTGCTCCTGCTCTTCGCAGGTTAGTAGTTAACGCACAAACAATTACAGTTCTGATTTGAGAAGAGTTTAACACATCGTTTTGAATCACCACATAAGGACGGATATAAGCTGGTTCCGATCCCATTGGCTGTCCTAAATCAATCCAGTAAATATCTCCCTGACGAATTACCATTCCTCTTCTGCCAACTGTCGTTGGTGGCGACGCATTCCTTCTAACATAGCTTGCTCTGATAAATCCAAATCGTCAGCATACGCCTCATTAATGCTTTGTAACAGTTTTCGAGCGCGATAGCGACGCAAATAATCTTCTATCGCTAGAGCAAATAAGTCATTTTGAGAAATTTGCATTTCATTTGCTAAGGCATCTGCCTCTTTATAGAGCGAATCTTGAATTAAAATATCTGTTTTGATAGTTGCCATAAGATAAGCCTCCATTGGGCGCTAGTGCATAGGCAGTTGCTTCTTTAAGCCAAAGTATAATTCTACTGTAGTTCAGTTGCGATCGCGACAGGTAACATTACTCAAAACGATCGATCGCATTCTTCAACCCAATTCCTCAGCATCAGCAGCATCGCCCTCTGACTCAACAACTTCAAACTTTACCTTATTATACAAATCCACCAGCGCAATCTGAAAAGAAACTGAAGTCAGAGCGATCGCCTCATCTTCCTCATCATATTCATAAAACGACCATCGCTTTTTCCCTGCTTTAGAAAACTGCTCGACACGAATCTTGTTTTGGTCAATTAAAAGATATTCTTGTAATGTTTCGATTGTCCGGTAAGCCTCAAATTTCTTTTCGCGATCGTATCCCTTGGTCGATGGCGATAAAACTTCTACAATAACTTGGGGATTGACAAGAATATCTGTACGGTTGTTGAAATACTCCGGTTCACCCGCCACAATCATCACGTCTGGATATGTATACATCCGCCTTTTGGGTATCCACAGACGCATATCACTTGTGAAAGCTTCGTAATCCTGCTGTCTGAAAGCAAAGTTCAAAGCAGCGTAG
>NZ_JACJUP010000647.1:0-3944 GCF_014748295.1 Planktothrix sp. FACHB-1355
ACTTTTGACTTTTTACTTCTTAGGTGGTGTTTGGGAAGATTGGCGAGGAAATGGAGGAATTGGAGAAGTTTTTTGTGTCGGCAAGGGAGATTCGCCAGGTTGGAGTTGCTGGCGTCCGTTGCGTACCACCCGCAGCATTTCATTCAAATGCTGTTCGATGCTGTTGAGCATCTTTTCCGCATAATCATCAGCGCCGTTTTGGATGGCGTTAGCTTCTGCGATCGCTTTAGCGCGGAGTTCCTCCAGTTCCTGCTGAGCTTCTCGGTGCATCCGCTCGATTTCAGCCAAAGTCTGTTCTTGTGCAGCCTCGCACTCCTGCTGAACCATTTGCCAAAGTTGTTGCGCCTCCTGTTTTGCCTGTCGGACAATGCCCGTTTCATCTAAAATCTGGGCAGCGCGTTGCGAGGCGGCCTCAATCATTTTATGGGCGTACTGTTCCGCTTGCAGAAGCAACTCTTCCTTCTCGCGGATAATTGCTTCTGCTTCTTCAAAAGCATTAGGCAAATTCAATCTGATCAGATCCAATTGCTCCAGCAACTGTTCTTCATCGATTACGGTGCGACGAGTCAGTGGGATGCGCGGACTATCGAGAATCATTTCCTCTAGGCGGTTGAGTTCTCGCTGAATATCTACGCCTGTTTCTCCACGCTGGGACAGTTCATCTTGGGTTCTGGGTTCGTCGCTGTCGGGGCCGATTCGGGGTAAGTCTTGGCGTAACATTTTTTGTAAATATCTAAAGCAACGTGCTTGGGGACAAGATGATCGACAGAGCCGCCAAATCTTGCTATCTCTTTTACCACGCTACTACTTAAGAAACCATATTCAGTAGAGGTAGCCAGAAAAACTGTCTCAATTCGATCTAAGAGGGTCTTATTAGTATGCGCCATCTGCAACTCTTTTTCAAAGTCAGAAAGCACCCGCAGACCCCGAACGATCACAGTGGCTTGCCGCATTTGGGCATAGTTTACGGTCAGGCCGTCAAAGCTGTCTACCTCCACATTGGGTAGGTGTTGCGTGGATAAGCGAATCTGTTCCAGCCGCTCTTGCACAGTAAACATGGGCATTTTATTGGGATTGCGTAGCACTGCCACGACCACTCGATCGAATAGCCTAGACCCTCGCTGTATGACATCGAGGTGTCCGAGAGTAATGGGATCGAAGCTGCCGGGATAGATTGCAATCACAAATAATAAGGTTTCAAGGTCACTGACGCGATTTTGACACTCACCGCCCGTCATTGCGGTGATTCTTGGGCTGAACACTGCCTCCACCAAGCAATCTTAGCTTTGGTCTTACACATTCATGTCTAGTCCGACTACACCTTGCAGCAAGCGCTCTGATGGACTACTCCCCAAGCGTAAATTCGGGTGTGCCCTACCCTATTTGATTTTTTTTACTCTCCCACCTATACCATATTTTTTAGAGGGCAGTGAGGTATTGGGGCAACCCTAAAAGGATTGGTGACATTAGCCTTTATACAGCGTGTGAGTTCGTATGCCACGACTACATCTTTGTTCCCGCTTATCGAAAATTTTATCAGAAAGCCGTCGTTGAACGACGGCGTTTTAGACCCAAATTTTCGATAAGTGTGAGTCTAGAGAAATTGCAGCAGGCGACGCTACCCGAATGTCAACGATCGACCTCATCCGGCTACTGGTAAATTTTTTGATTGCGATCGCATCTGAGTTAAGTTGGCACTGCCAAGTCCTTATCTACCACCACTTCCGGAAATTGATATACCATCGACCCTGTTCGGGAAGAGGAGGTAGGGGAGAACCACCTCGCAATATTGTCCAAGTAATCCGGTCTACCATTCCGTTAGCTTTTAATTTATGTTTTTGCTGAAAGGCAATTACGGCCAACTTGGTATCTGAGTTAAAGATCCCGTTCCTGATGACGTTATACCCGTGAACTTGCAACAGCCCTTGCAGTTCGCGCACATCGCCACCGCTATGCCCTAGTTTGAGGATGCGAGTTCCTGGTAGAACTGTTCCTTTTAATGCTGCCCAGGTTTTGGCATCGACTATGCCATTCGCTCTCAATCCCTGTTGACGTTGAAATGTTTTGACAGCAGCTTCGGTGACGCTACCGTAATCTCCATCTACGCGCATCATAAAACCGTGAGCGCATAAAAATTCTTGCAATTGCGCTACGGCAGGGCCAGAATCCCAGGGATACAACACTGGGCCAGCCAGGGCAGCATCATTGATAGTATTTACCAATTCCAATTTGGTATTCATGAGCTTATCCTCCCCTGCGGCTTTTAAGTTGAGTTTTATGGTTTCATATAAGATACAAAGGGTGGGTATCAGCACAGCTAGGTATAGTTCTAGCCGAGTTTGTTAGCTGACATCTTGCACCATTCTCAACAAGACCTGAGAAACCGGGTTTCTTAACGAAAGATCTAGGCTCTTAGCTTAAATTTGCCAGAAACCCGGTTTTGACGTTTGGTGCAAGATCTGAGTTAGGGCAGTTTTGATTCTGCCAAAACTTTATAACTTATTCAGCAATCTGAACAGATCGTATCGTAAGTTGTGCCAAGTGTGGCTTGAGCCCACGCAGAAATATTCGCGCTTGTTTCCCCCTTTTTCTCAAAGGGGGAGAAGTCACAACTCAATTAACCAAAAGTCGATTTGTTCCAGCCCCACATGGAACCTTTTGCATCGGCAAATTCGATGTAGATGCGATCGACTGGTACACCCAACGCCTCATTTATCTGCTGGCAAAAATCCTGACTCATCGATTTGGTTTGCGATGGACTCATGCTGCCAATATTTTTAATTTCTATATAGCAGACTGGATCTGTCGTGCCAGCAAAAGTCATGGCCATATTTGGCTCAAACGCAGTCATCACGTAAGATTCCGGTTTGCCCAAATGTTTGGATAACTTAGACGAAAGGGTTTTGAGTAGCGAATCAACTTGCGATTTATCTGCTGTAGCTACAGAAGTTTGCACTTTGATTAGAGGCATAATTCAGTTTGCAGTTGCTAGTTGGTGAAAAAGATTTACGGAAAATTTTAAATTTCAGATTCAAATCCAATCTAAAATCCAAAATCTAAAATTTCCCATTACCCGCCGTATTGCCAGCCGGTGCTTTCCAACAAAAGAGGTTCGCCTTCCCGGTGAACGCCTGCGCCAATTACTTCGCCGACATAAACGGTATGGTCTCCTCGATCTACTGCGCCGACAACCCTGCATTCCACATAACCCAAGGAATCCGATATAATCGGACAGCCGGTTTGTTCTCCCAGGTAGAAGTCCACATCCTCAAATTTATTGCCGACGCGACGCTGGGGTTTGAAGAATTTTTGGGCTAAATCTTTTTGTCCTGCTTCCAGGAAGCTGAGGGCAAAGACGCCGCTGGCTGCGATCGAGGCGTGGGATTTTGAATCTTGCTTAACGCAATTTACCACTAAGGGTGGTTGAAAAGAACCTTGCATTACCCAGCTGGCGGTGAAGCCGTTCACTTCTTCGCCGTTTTTGACGCCACAGATATAAAGTCCGTGGGGAATTTTTCGCAGAAGAGTCTTTTTGGCTTGTTCGTCTAACAATGGTCTATCCTCTGATAACTACATCGCTTAGTTTAGCAATCTTCAGATTTCTAACGTCTTTCTTTCGCAAAAATATCTTTAAACATTTCCAGGATTCCTTGTTGCTTGTAATCTTTAAATTCGCCGGCATCAAACCAAGTGCCGCAGCATACGGGACATTTTTCATACCAAATATGCGATTGTTTTAAATCGACCATTTTAGTCATTTGTGTGCTGCATTTAGGACAATTTATATTCCCGATTTGGTTGAATTTACTGCCTGTTAGGGGGTCACCAATATCTATACTTTCAGAACCTTTAATTTTCTTCAGTCGTTTAGCGCCTTGGGAGTCAAACCAAATACCTTTGCAATCAATGCAGCGATCGACTTCAATACTGCTATAGATAATTTT
>NZ_JACJUP010000648.1:0-3944 GCF_014748295.1 Planktothrix sp. FACHB-1355
GGGAAAAAATGTAGATTTGGTGCAAATGCACTGGTCTACTGCTAACTATGCTCCTTGGCAGGAATGGCGGCTTTTGGATGGTCTTGCCGACCTTTACGAACAAGGACTGGTAAAGGGAGTGGGGTTATCAAATTACGGCTCGAAACGCCTCAAACAAGTGCATCAAAAATTTGTCGATCGAGGCGTTCCCATTGCCACTCTGCAAGTTCAATATTCACTGCTATCTACCTATCCCGTCACCGAATTGGCAATTAAAGAAGTATGCGATGAATTGGGAATAAAACTGATTGCTTACAGTCCTCTGGCATTAGGTCTGCTGACAGGTAAATACTCGGAAAAAGGGCCGTTTCCCAAAGGCATCCGAGGTCTGCTGTTTAGGCAATTATTGCCAGGAATTCGATCGCTTACTACCTGTTTGGCAGAGGTAGCGCGATCGAGAAACAAAACAATGTCCCAGGTGGCAATCAACTGGTGCATCTGTAAAGGAACTATTCCCATCCCAGGCGCGAAGACTGTGGAACAGGCAAAGGAGAATATTGGCGCTTTGGGTTGGCAACTAGACTCTGGGGAGATTGCAGAACTGGATAAAGCTGCTGCAAGTGCAGATAAAAAAATGGTGCAAAACATTTTCCAAACGAAGTAAATGCTCTGGTTAGTGGCGTAATCTAGTTAAAAGCCCTACTCCTGAGTGGGCTAGCTTTTCCGATCGAAAAATTGCCAATCCTTATAACATAATGACTCTCACAGTTTCAATTAACAACGATCGACGACTGCAACTCGCTCCCTTGCAAATACCTACTCGCCTGTTGCTTGGCCCTGGCCCCTCCAACGCCCATCCCGCCGTCCTCCAAGCGATGAATACACCGCCGGTGGGACACCTCGACCCAGCATTTCTGGCGTTGATGGATGAAATACAAACCTTGCTGCGCTATGTTTGGCAAACGGAAAATTCCCATACCATCGCAGTTAGCGGTACGGGGACGGCGGCAATGGAAGCAACGATCGCCAATTCCGTCGAACCAGGCGATGTCGTTCTGGTTGGTGTAATGGGCTATTTCGGTAATCGCTTGGTTGACATGGCGGGACGCTACGGTGCGGATGTGCGAAGCATTAGCAAACCTTGGGGAGAAGTGTTTTCCCTCGACGAACTCCGTACTGCGATGGCAACCCACCGTCCGGCAATCCTGGCTTTAGTCCATGCTGAAACATCCACAGGAGCGCGTCAACCTTTGGAAGGCGTCGGCGACTTATGTCGCGAATTTAACTGTCTGCTACTCGTGGATACCGTAACCAGTCTGGGTGGCGTTCCCATATTTTTGGATGAGTGGGGAGTTGACCTAGCTTATAGTTGCAGTCAGAAAGGCTTGGGTTGTCCTCCCGGCGCTTCGCCGTTTACCATGAGTCCCCGTGCGGCAGAAAAATTGCAGCAACGTCGCCATAAAGTAGCTAATTGGTATTTGGATATGACCTTGTTAAGCAAGTATTGGGGAAGCGATCGCATCTATCACCACACAGCCCCCATCAACTTATACTATGCTCTCCGGGAAGCGCTGCGTTTAATAGCAGAAGAAGGATTGGAAAACTGTTGGCAACGCCATCAAAAAAATGCCGAATACCTTTGGCAGGGACTAGAAGATTTAGAATTAACTCTCCACGTTCCGCGAGAATTTCGTTTGCCAACTCTGACAACTGTTCGCATTCCTGAAGGCGTGGATGGCAAAGCAATATCGCGCCAATTACTAAGTGAATACAACATTGAAATCGGCGGCGGACTTGGCGAACTGGCGGGTAAAGTTTGGCGTGTCGGTTTGATGGGTTTCAACAGTCGTCCGGAAAGTGTCGATCGACTCTTAGAAGTATTGCGTCAAGTATTACCCAAGTAGTGGGGGAGTGGGAGAGTCAAAAGTCAAAATTCAAGATTCCTCCCTCTCCCTCTTCCCTTTTCCCTAGCCTCTCATTTGTGTCGGATATAATCGTAAATTCCAACATACTGAGCGCCGGGATGGTTCCACGAGTAGTCGTATTCCATACCCTGAATCACCAGTTTGCGGAATTCTTTAGGTTTTTTGTACCACAGATCGATTGCGCGATCGAGCGCTGATTCTAAGGCTTGATTATCTGTTTGGTAGAACACATAGCCATTGCGTTCTTCTGGCGGTTTGTTTTGGTCGTAGTCGCGATCGAACACGGTATTCACAAGACCGCCAACTCCGCGCACGATCGGCACAGTACCGTATTTCAACCCAATCATCTGCGTTAATCCGCAGGGTTCGTAATTGCTGGGGACGACAATCATATCCGCACCTGCATAGATTAAATGGGCTAACTCTTCGTTGAACCCGATTTCTATGTGACAATCTGGACTATTATTCAGGTGCTGTTTTTCATGCCAGAAATGGTCGTTAATCCCAGGTTCTGTAGCGGAACCCAACAACACAAATTGCGCCCCTCGATTTTGAGCGTAATAAATGGCGTGATGCACGAGATGAACGCCTTTTTGATCGTCTAAACGACCGATGTAGCAAACGATCGGCTTCTGGGAATGACCCAGCCAAAGTCGCTCTCGTAGCGCTTTTTTGTTCTTGAGTTTTTCTTCCAGATTATCCTGAGAGTAGTGATAGGGAATGTAGCGATCGACTTCCGGATTCCAAACATTATAGTCAATCCCATTGAGAATCCCGCCAAATTTGTGCTGGTGTTTGTGCAAGGTGTGTCCCAACCCACAGCCAACTTCCGTGAAACGCGCTTCCCAGGCATGATGGGGCGAAACCGTGTTGATATAGTTGGAGTAGACTATACCCCCTTTCATCAAGTTGATCGCCGTTGCGTTTTGGTCATCGCCCAGGCGATCGATATCGTAGTAGTATTCTTGTCGATACAGACCGGCCACCTCAAGTAAGTTAGCACCCGCAATCCCTTGGTGTTTGAAGTTGTGGATCGTATAGCATACCCGCTGATTCTCTAGTCCGTGATATTGATATATCTCGTACAGCATCACAGGAACTAAGCCTGTTTGCCAGTCGTGGCAATGGATAACATCGGGACACTTATTAGTTTTCAGTAGAAACTCTAAAGCGGCTTTACTGAAAAACGCAAAGCGCATATGATCGTCCAGACAACCGTAGTAACAGCCCCGATTAAAAAAGTCATCGCTGGAGTGGGGTTCGATAAAGAAACACAGCTGTCCGTGTACCCAGCCGCAATCCACAGAACAGTTAATTGCACCGCCATCCCAGGGCACTTCCAAGTCGCGATATGCGTTGTGCATTCCCCAAATATGGTCATAGCGCATACAATCGTACTTTGGCAGAATAATTTCTACCCCATGACCCCGAATTCCTAACTCTCTGCTAAGCCCGTAAACAACATCGCCCAAACCTCCGGCTTTGATGACGGGAGCGCATTCAGAGGCAATTTGTACGATGTACATCTTTAGTCCTCACCTATACGAATCTTCACCTTTACAAAAGATAATATTTTCTGGCAAGCAAGTAACCTAGCCAGAGATACCAAATTTGTTCGGGAAAACCTATTGACAAAATTACCTTTATAGACTTTGTTTCGGCTATTAGACAGTGGGGATTGGGAAATTGCAAATTTTAAATTTTCGAGATGGTATTAGCACTGTAGTGAACGATCGCTTTTGCAATCTTGCCTTGAGAATTCAAGACCATTACTTCTGCTGCGAGCATTTCTTTAACGCTGCGATAGTAAACAGTTAAGCTTTCCACACCCGTCAATATTTGCCATAACTCAAACTTAAGCTCTGGATAAGTATCAAGCCCTTTTGCAAAATAAGACCTGAGCGCTTCTTTCCCTTTAATACTGCCAGAAGCATCACCCAACAATTTAATCGCGAATGGGGATATAAATTCTATTTCTTCGGCATAGTGGGACATAATAGCATCTAAATCGTGGCGGTTCCAACTTTCGATCCACGCTTG
>NZ_JACJUP010000649.1:0-3933 GCF_014748295.1 Planktothrix sp. FACHB-1355
GGAAAATGTTGTAAATAAAGGTGATATTTGAGATAGAAATGGCAGGGAAAGCCAGTTCCAGTGAAATAATCCTCATCCCAAGTGCCATCAGAACGTTGTGCAGTCACAAGATAGTTGATTCCCCGATCGATCGCCTCTTTCTCAAACTTCCCGGTGGCTTCTCCCGCCGCCAGCAAGCCAATTAAAGCCCAAGCAGTCTGAGATGCGGTACTGTCTCCTTTTCCTTTGAGGGCGGGATTATCGTAGCTGAAGCAAGTTTCCCCCCATCCTCCATCGGCATTTTGACAGCTGACCAGCCAAGCTGCACCGCGTTCGATATTGCTTCGGTGCGACTGAGGCGCAACTAGAGACAGCGCCGCCAAAACGCCACTGGTGCCGTAAATATAATTTACTCCCCAACGTCCGTACCAGCAGCCTTCCGGTTCTTGTTCGTTTTTGAGATAATTTAAAGCGCGATCGAAATTGCTCGGATCGATCGAGAAATTACCGCGTCCCAACATTTCCAACACCCGCGCCGTCACATCTGCCGTATTCGGGTCTATCATCGCTTTCAAGTCGCCGTAAGGCAATTGGTTCAGCCAATCTGCATTATTATCCAGATCGAAAGCAGCCCAACCGCCATCTCGACATTGCATTGTCGCAATCCAAGCCACAGTACGTGCAATGGCAGCTTGTTTTAATTCTTCGTTCGGCAATTGCACGCCATTCAACGCCATCACCACAACCGCAGAATCATCTACATCCGGATAAAAGCGATTCACAAATTCAAACGCCCAAGCACCCGGTTTTCCCTGCTTGTTTTTGACAGCCCAATCGCCGTAATCTAAAATTTGCTTATTCAGCAGCCATTCTCCCCCCCGCACAAGGGCTGGATGATTGGGTGCGATTCCGGAATCGACCAAACTTCGCATCACCAAAGCGGTATCCCAAACTGGCGAAACGCAAGGTTGCACCCAGTAAATATCCTCTGTTTCGACTGCAAATCGATCGACCGCTTGCAAACCCCTTTCCACAATTGGGTCATTGACATCATAATCCAGGCAGCGCAATGCTAAAAGTGAATTCAACATTGCGGGAATAATGCCACCCCAATCACCGGTTTCTTCTTGTCGTTCCAAAACCCATTTTTCGGCTGCTTTGAGTCCTTCTTCCCGGAAAGGCACTAAGTTGAAATTTTCTGCTAATTTGAAAGCGTCATCCAGCCAAACAAATACATCTGTCCAATCGTTATTGCGCGGTAGTTCAAAGCGCACATTCTCAGCACCTTCTGTGTAAAGTTCCTCCAAAGTGATGCTGGGATTGGTTATGTAAATCGGCTTGCGATCGAACACAATTAACAGAGGAACGGTGCTACTCCGCGCCCAACTGGACATTTCGTAAATGGTGAAGGGAAAAGATTCTGGCAACAACATTATCCAAGGCGGAATTGAAGGCAGTCCCCGCCAGTTGTAGCAGCCAATTAATGCCAGGTGCATTTTAGTAAAAATGCGCGTTTTGCTGATGCCGCCTCGTTCTAAAATAAATTCCCGCGCTTTTTGCATAGCTGGATCTGTGGCCGGTACGCCCAGCAACTTCAGCGCCATGTAAGCTTCCACCGATGTGCTGAGATTGCCGCCATCGCCATAAAATAGTTCCCAACCACCGTGCGATCGCTGTTCCCTTCGCAGGTAAGTTTCCGCTTTGTGCAAAGGTCTTGTCTTGTCCGTACCCCAAATTTTATGGAGGAGTACCGCCTCTGCCGTTATGGTAACGTTGGATTCCAATTCTGCCCACCAGTAACCATCTGGATATTGGATGGAAAGTAGGTAATTCTGAGAAGCAGCAATAGCCGCATCAACGCTTGTTACCTTTGTTCTGTCTTGTGTTTGCATAGGTTCCGTTCACTCTCAGCAACATCCGCTTAATGCAGCATCAAGCAAAATGCTTAATTAGTTGCGATTTATAGCAGAAACAGTACTGGATTAGCAACTGGTAATTTCCCTTACATATGGTTTATGGCACATAAGTTATTAGTTTGTTGACGGGCAAATCGGCCAAGAGGCACAGGGGAAAAATGAATAATTACCTACTCAATAAATTTCCTGAAAGATGATGATTATCGATTTATATCTAGTAGATTATATCGGTTGGCAGAGGTCAAATAAAAATTTACTGGCTATTCTGAAAATGTGACATAAAAACATTTAAGGAGCCAAAGCTATGGGTATTGTTGCTTGGGTTGTTTTAGGTCTGCTTGCTGGCGCGATCGCGAAAGCTATCTATCCCGGTTATCAAGGCGGCGGTATTCTGGCTACGATGGTGCTGGGTATCGTGGGAGCCTTCATCGGTGGAACTTTGGTCACTTTATTGCAAACGGGAACTTTCCAACTTGCCGCCACTCCTTTAACCTTTCCCGGTGTTTTTGTCGCCGTCTTGGGTGCAATTATTGCCATTTGGTTGTGGAATATGATGAATCGCAGAGCCTATCGCTAATATCGAAGGCGATCGCATTAATTTATTATGCCCCCTGGCGCAGAGGGAACAAATAGTCTCTTCCGATTCAGATGAATTTAAGATCCGTTCTATTTCTGGCGATCGCCTATTCGATAATCCTCCTCTAGCTTTCCACAAACTTAGTGGAAAGTTCGCTTTTAAGATGCACAATTTAACTGTTTAATAACGGTGTTAAATGAGGGGTTAAACCCCTCAATCTTAAGCTGACAAAATCCTCTATTGTGCAGGTACACAAAGCATATCTATAGATGAAAGTAGATTGATTGCCTAAGATATGCGATCGCTCCTTACAGTAGGTGCTTACACCGAACCGTTTCTTGTAATTTCTTTTACTTCGATCCGATTAAGGAATGTAACTCTTTATTAAGTAAAAAAATATAACTAAACATAAAAACTTTGTCCCCGGACAAGGGGAATATTTCTTTGAGTTGCTATACTAGATTTTTAAGTAAGAAAGTTTCAAGGAGCCAAAAAAATGGGTAATATTATCGCCTGGATTGTTTTGGGTCTTGTTGCTGGTGCGATCGCCAAACTTGTCTACCCCGGTCGTCAAGGCGGCGGTATTCTAGCTACGATGGTTCTGGGCATTGTGGGCGCTTTCCTGGGTGGGACGATATTTACTTTATTGCAGACGGGAAGACTCGTGCTTACAGCTAACGCCGCTTTCAACATTCCTAGTATTTTTGTTGCTGTCGTGGGTGCATTAGTTGCTATTTGGCTGTGGAATTTGATCAATCGGACAGCGTAATTCTGAATACCCACAGCGCACAGATTTTTAGGTGTAGCTACACAAACAAAATCTGCTTAGGAAAGTTCCAGTAATATCTAGATAAAGTCCGCTCACGCGGACTTTGTTTTTGCAGTCGAGAATTGTATTCGGACGGCATTTTACAGCGGCTTGCAGTTGTATGAAGTACAGGCTATGGGTCGAGATCCCCGACTTCTTCAAGAAGTCGGGGATCTGTATAGCTCACTCACCCGAAAAGTGCTGTATTCATTTGCATTTACTTTCATAATATTGTATTGTAAGCGCTGAAGTTAATAATCTTTTAAGATGATTCTCGGCATAGTTGAATTGGGGATTACCTTGCTATCTTTAATAATTTGGGTAGTACTGTTGTGTTTTTGGGGACAGTTTTGGCGATCGGATGAGCGATTAGATGTACAAGATAAAGAACCGGAAAAATGGCCGACTGTTTGTGCGGTAATTCCCGCCAGAAATGAAGCGGAAATGCTACCAGCGACAATGCGATCGCACTTCCTCCAAAATTACCCAGGTTCTTTCGCTATCGTCCTGGTTGATGATAACAGCACCGATAATACAGCCAACGTCGCCCTAAATATTGCCCAAGAATTAAACAAATCCCAGCAATTGCATATCGTATCTGGCGAACCGCTACCAGATGGTTGGAGTGGCAAACTTTGGGCAGTTGAACAAGG
>NZ_JACJUP010000065.1:0-12002 GCF_014748295.1 Planktothrix sp. FACHB-1355
CGTCAGCGGAATGCCTAAGTCTTCCGCCAATGCAATTTCAGGTTGCTCTTTTAATTTCATTTGCTTTTCCCTGTATTGGTTGTTACTGCAATTCGGTCTGCCAATGCCAACTAACCATCACTTTTTATTATGATTAATTTCCATATCATATCCGGCGGCATCGGTAACCGAAAAACTTTGCGATCGCAGCTCTGTTCATCTGTTGTAAAATAAGTTAATTGGAGTTGAATTTATCGCTACAATTGCAGGTGCGGCCATAGCGATCGCACCCTGTAACTGCTGAGTATCTATCCTTTTCTCGGCTTACTTTTTGGTTTCTTTCCTTTCCCCATAAACTTTTTCCTATCCGATAGGAAAATCCCGATCTTTTCGGAACTGACAATTTTCAAATCTTCGCCTTCCCGCTTGACTTTAAAAGACCAAAGTTGCTTGCAAGCTTTACAGCCGAGATTCCCCCATAGTTTCAGTTTGAAAAAGAACGGTTTGCCATCTGGTTGTTTGGGAGCTTGGATAATTTTGACCAAAATCCACTCCTCTGCCTGATTTTGAAATATCACTTCTCCATGTACAGAAAAGTAATCCGGTTCGATAGGATAATCCGGCTTAAGTTCAATACCTTGTTGGAATATTTCCGGCTCCCAAACCCCACATATTTGTACGTGAAGTTTTGGCGATCGTTGATTCTGGGAATCCTCAGACGCAGGGGTAGAAACTTCATTAGCTTCTTTAACTTCATTCGTTGCTTGCTTTATTTCAGCCTCTGTCTGCGGTTGTGTAACTGCTGATTCTGCATCGGATAAATCAGATTTTTCCGGCTGTTTATCGGTTGCTTCCTTTTTTGGTTGTTTGTTAACTTGAGGAGTTCTGGGATAGACAACAAACAGACGCTCTTTTTCTGGGTCGAGTTTGGGTGATTGAATCACTGTTTTTACTTTTCCCAACACTACCGCATCAACGATCGTATTGTCCTCTGTCAACAGAATGCCTTTAAACCATTCTTTGCTATTTTTATTTTCTGTCGAAGCTATATATTTTGCAGAAATCAAACCAATCGCCCTGTGCTGGAATTGGTCATCTTGAGGAGTCCCAACAGGATGAGAGGGAGGAGCTTGTCTTTTTCCCCTTTCATAATACCGCATCTGGCGCAATCTCGCCCTCTCTATTTTGGGATAAATTATTTTCTCTTTTACCTGATTCGATTCCTTCAGTTTCGGCTTGGTTTTTAGCTTAAGCGAAAGTTCGAGTTTTTGCTCTTTCGGCTTTTCCAAAAGTTCGTTCAGAGGCTGATTTATTTCTTGTAACTGCGGTAAGGGTGTAGGGGCTTCCGCATTTGGCGGCTGCGCTTTTTTTAATATATACAAGGGTTGCTGTGGTTTCTTTTCCATCGGTAGGTGCTGATAACTTAAATTACTGTCTAGGCTGAGTGCGTCTTTGAAGGCAACGATTTGGTTGCCAGAGACTCTATCAAGAGTTTCTACCATATTACTTGACGATCGCAATTCCGCACCAGACAGAACCAGGGGCATATAGCCCCGGCTCTTTCGACTAGCGACAGCTGCGATATTTGATGTGATAAACTAAACCACGGTGAGCGAGATCGAAGGAGTCAACGGTGGCCATTCCGGAACCGCTGGCGGTCATCGCCGCATTCACCCGCATATTTACACTATCACCACAGCTCGACCAAACATTAGCCACAGTTGCTAAGCTATCTCGAACGTTATAGTTAGTTTCGCCCCTGAAAGTGCGAGAAAAAACTGGGCCGCGATTACCCGCAAAAAAGTATTCCGCTCGTAAGTTCGCAGTAGTTCCAGGTGCAACATAGCCGCGATAATCAGCATCGTAGAGGGAAATTTGATAGCCTTGAGGTAACTTGATCGGAATGCTCAAATTACAGCTTTTCCTTCTTTCTGCTGCGACATTACCCAGAGCTGTAAACTTGTCGAAGAGAATAGTTAGCTCTTGACCGTCCGGGCTAACGCTCACGCTGGCGGATAGATTCGGGCAACCGTTACCACCATAGCTTGCGCCTAAAATTTGAACTTTGGGACTAGCAAAAGCGGCGCTAGGAAAAGAACTAATTAATGTAGCCGCAGCCAGAAATAGGTTTAAAAACTTCATGGATGTTCTCCTTAAGGAATTAAGTTTGGTGTTAAAGTAGCCCTGAAATAAATCAGCAAAATTTAGGCAATGCGTTTTTAAATTAACGCTTGCAGTCATTTTTTCTCAAGCTGAAAGCTGAGGAAATTTAAGGTGGGGAGCTAAATCGCAATACCTAGCTCAGGGCTTTTCGACTATTGGAATCGCTCGCAAAAGATTGATTGTTTGCTGATACTGTTCTAAGATTCGCGGCGTTTAAATAAAGTTCCGGAAGGTTCGACCATAGTCAGAAACCGGGTTTCTTACAACTATCCTTGAAAGCCCAGGTTTGACGTTGAGAAACCCGGTTTCTTCAGCCGATCTTACAATTTCACTATATGGTTTTTGATTTCAGGAAACACATCTCTCGATATGATGTAGTAATAATCACCATGCTGCCTGTATTTGCGCGATCGACTATCCAGTCGAATCTAGACTACCAGCGTTTTAGCCTCAACTCGGTTAGGATAGTTAGGGTTGCTGCCTGCTAAACGCGGATTTTAATAGATCTACCTAGTCTTAAACAAATGGACTCCTTTGCACAGTCGGAATTGAAGATAGATTATTCACTTGCTCTCGCTACTCTGAAAGAGTCAGATCCGATTTTGGCAAATCTAATCGATCGCGTGGGTGCTTGCGAACTCGATCGCGTACAGTTTCGTGGCGACTTACTGTTTTCCTTATCGCGATCGATCGTTTATCAGCAACTTTCCATCAAAGCAGCCGCAACCATTTTTCGGAGATTTGAACAGCTTTATCCGGATAAACCTTTCCCTAGTGCATTGGATGTGCTTAACACACCAGACGAAGTGTTGCGACAAATAGGTATTTCTCGTCCCAAAATCTCTTATTTGAAAGATTTAGCTCAAAAAATACAGGATGGCTTGCCAACTTTAGCGCAATTGTCCGAGTGCGATGACGAAACTATCATCCAAACTTTAACGCCAGTTAAAGGTATCGGTCGCTGGACAGTGGAAATGTTGTTAATTTTCCGCCTGCATCGGTGGGATGTTTTACCTGTTGATGATTTGGGTATTCGTGCCGGTATTCAGCGCATCTATAACTTCAGCGAACTTCCCAACAAAAAAACTGTCGATCGTGTGGGACAGCCGTGGAAGCCTTATCGCACGATCGCTTCCTGGTATCTATGGCGCAGCGCGGACTTGTTTAGGGGCTAGGGAAGAGCGGGAGAGCGGGGGTCAAACTTACCCCACGCAACATAACTTTGCAAAAGTTCTCGCGCTAGCTGCAAATTGTCGGTATACTGACCAAAGGGGAAAGCGATCGCGATCTTTTGGTTGCTTCGCCTTCAGTTCGTAGTTAACATAATTTTGGCAGACATCCGGCGGATCGCCTTCTACTCGACAGGCTACCGCATCGCCCAGACATTAGCCGATCGGACAAGCTAAACTCTTCTTTTCATGGTTTTGTCATCAGATTTTTGAGTTTAATTTTGATAAGATTATTAATCCCTCTACATTTTTTATAGGTTAGGTTTTTAGATCGATGTCCACTACTGCTAAAGACAAGGTTTCTCCTCGTCCGTTTCTCAAATGGGCTGGCGGTAAAAGTAAGCTGATTGCTCAATATGAGACATTTTTTCCCAAGGAATTTCAGACCTATTACGAACCTTTTTTGGGAGGCGGTGCTGTCTTCTTTTATCTTAAGCAAACTCGACCAGAATTCAAGGCGATTTTAACAGATATTAATGCCGATCTAATTAATACATATATTTGTGTTAGAGATCGTGTTAAGGACTTGATCGCTTGTTTGGAAGAACATCAACAAAGACATAATTCAGATTACTATTACGATTTACGAAATTGCCATACTTTGAAGGGTTTAGAAGCGGCAGCGCGGTTTATTTATCTCAATAAAACTTGTTTTAACGGTCTTTATAGAGTAAACCCTAAAGGTGAATTTAACGTACCTGTCGGTAAATACAAAAATCCTAAAATTTCTAATCCAGATTTACTTTACACAGTATCAGAAGCACTTCAAGGCGTTGAGATTGCAGAAAGAAGTTTTGAGGCTGTTTTAGATTATGCGAAAACTAGCAATGATTTTGTTTATTTTGACCCTCCGTACTATCCTCTCAGCAATACCAGCGAATTTACAGCTTATACTCGCGATGCGTTTAGGAAAGAAGACCAAATCAGGCTAAAAGAAGTGTTTGCCAAACTCGCCAGTCAAGGCGTAAAAGTAATGCTGTCTAATTCTGATTGCGAATTTATTCGAGAATTGTACAAAGATTTTAATATTGAGGATATATTAGCAGCAAGGTATATTAACTCCAATGCGAAGAAAAGGGGCATGATTTCTGAAGTTTTAATAAGCGCTTCAAGAGATAAAGTATTGTTTTAGAGTATATGCGATCGCAGCAAAAAAAGGCGTGTATCTCCCGTTTGCATCTGGTTGCTCAAACGCTTGAAAAAGCAACTGTATTTCTTCGTTTGTCAGCCCTTCGATAGCTAGTAAAATCCCAACAATCGCTTCACGGCGCATCCGCGTCAGCTTTGGAATGTCAAGTCCAAGTTTGTCAATCGTTGTTTCCGCCGCTGCTTGCTTATCTGACTCATCTGTTGGCTCTATATCTCCAGAACCAAGATACCTAAAGAAATCTTGGCAGTTTGGATATAATGGCGAAACCATAAGATGTTCATCGTACCAGTCATATTTTTTATGTCCGCAATGGACAGGTTGAGGTGGTGGTTCTTCACTTTCTCCCTGACAAGAAGCCATCAGATTTGTATAGTCCAGCGCCAAATCTGGATAGATGCTACGCGGTTTGAGATGTTCTATATGGCTGGTTTCTCTAGTAATACGCATTCCGCAATAGCAACAAATATAACCCTGTTCCCGTAGCAAAGCTTGATGCACTACAGGTTTCTGCGGTGCTTGAAAGTTATCATCCCAGCTAGGTTTCCAATCGTCGTTTTCCAGGTTCTTCCAATTAGTAAACTCTTCTGGTTCTTCACCCTTTCTAATGTACTTCATCGATTGAGAATTTCCTTGCGTCGAATTAGTACATCTGCTCTCACGAACTCCGGTTCATCATATCCAATTTCGTCAGCAAGTCGGTGGCGCAATTCCCGTGCGCCATTGAGATTTCCGGCGTCAATAAGTCGAAACAGTTCGCGGAGGCGAACCTTGATTTCCTGTGGACGTTCTGAAACACCCATTAAGTCTTCGAGAATACTATTACTATCTCTGCCAAAAGAACTTTCCGGTCGTTTAGCAACTATACCATCAGGCGTTGCCTCCAAAATGTAGATTCCCTCTGGTTTAACGTGACTAACTACTTGTGGTGAATGGGTGGTAACAATAAATTGGCAGTTGGGAAATGTTCTAGTTAAAGCTGGAATAATTTCTCTTTGCCATTTGGGATGAAGGTGCAATTCTATTTCGTCAATTAAGACAACACCGCTTCCCTCAAGTGGTTTTTCTAAACCTGGGTTGGCAATTGCTAAACGTCTTGCCAAATCTCCTACCATTGCTAGCAAACATTTTTCACCATCAGATAATTGATTGATAATCAATTCTTCACCTTTTTTGGCGACAGTCATTCGTAAGGGAGAACGACGAACGCGCAAGTTTGAAAACCCTGGAATCACTGAATAAATAGCTTGTCTCACTGCTTCTAGTTGGTTGTTTCGATAATCAGGGCGATCTCGTCGGGCTTCATTTTCCAAATCTTCTAAATTTCTAAACCATTGGAAGAAGCTATTAAAACCGATTTGTACACCTTCTAGCGCTTGTTCATAGGCGTCTATTTGCTTAAATGAATAGTTCTCTGAAATTTCTAGAGAAATATCCATAACTGAACGATTGACTGGGTAGTAAATAGCTAAAGCTATGTTAAAGTTAGGCTTTGATTTCCATTCATTACGCAGGTATTGAGTAATTTTATCTAACTTTTCAATATTTGCGGTTGTATCGGTTTTATCTAATATTTTAGCGGTAGTAATAGACCAGTCTAATTCTTCATAACCGAGTGAAAGCTTAATCTCGTTCTCTGTCTGGCTATTTCCATTTTTGATATCTCGAGCGTTAAAGAAACCTCCATTTGCAACTTCTCCTTCCCTGATGCTTTCATACATTACTCTACTATATATACTTGTTCTAGATTTAGGATCGAATTTAATCCGATTTATGAACCATGACAACAAAATCGCCAGACAATCAAGAAGACTCGATTTTCCCACGCCATTGTCACCGATAAATACTGTTGGCTCATCTTTAGCAAACTCCAGGGTCATATCGCTAATTCCCCGGAATGAGTTGATTTTGAGGTGTGTAACTCTCATAGTTTTTTCGGAATTGGTATTATAAGTTTTAATAGCAGAAAGCTGTTGTGTTTAATTAGCGATCGCTAATTCCAAAAATCATCTACATTCAGGCTATCCGCTTCTGACTGTATTTCTTGGAAATAATCGCTTTGGGTAATAGCAGCAACTTCCTGCTGACGTTTTTGTTGGTCGATTTCAATGCGGAGTTCTTGCAATTGGCGTTTGAGTTCTTCTTCTTGGCGCTTGCGCTGAGTGATGTCTTGGATCATACCTTCATAATAAAGCACATTACCGTTGCTATCGCGGACAGCGCGGGTATCCTGCTCCACCCAGACGATACTGCCATCTTTGCGATAAGCTCGATATTCAAAGTCTGTAACTTTGCCGTTCTCTTCCATCTCTTGAAAGAAGTCATTTATCCTCTCAGAGTCAACATAAAGTTGAGTGCCAATGTCGGTAATGGCAGCCATCATTTCTTCGCCGGAGTCGTAGCCATAGATGCGTGCCATTGCGGGATTTAAGCTAATGAAAGAGCCTTGAGCTGTAGCTTGGAAGATCCCTTCTAGTGCGTTTTCAAAGATACTGCGATAATTTTCTTCGGCAATTCGTAAAGCTTCTTCGGCTTCCATGCGATCGGTAACATCAATGCCTACCGATACAGTTGCTCCACCTTGCCGATATTTCTGCGCTGCGACTAAATAATATCGCTTAACTTCATTGACTTCGACATTAATTATAGAGGAGGCGGAAGTTTCATCTGAAGTGATAAAGTTACGCATAAATTCCGCTAACTGGGAGGTGCCTTTGAGAAAGCCGACTTCCTTACCGATAATAGCATCTTGAGGGAGGTTCAAATCTTGAGCCATGTAGCGATTGACGCCCAAGTAGACACCACCTGAATCAAGCCAAGAAATTGAGCCCGGTACAGCATTCAAAATTGCTTCCAACTGATCCCTTGCTTGAGCCAATTCTTTCTCGCGGGCTTTGACAGTTTGCACCATAGTGGTGAAAACTGTTGCCAGTTTGCCTAATTCATCTTTACGTTCGGCTACTTCACTTAAACTCTCAGGTTGAAACTTATCTTGTTCGACCGATACTGCGGCGGCGCTGACTTTATCGACCTGCTGAATATACAAAGCCTGACGCAAGTTTTCGGCTTTGAGCATTTCTTCAGCTTCTTGCCGTTTTAACAAGTTCATATAAGCTTTGGAGTGATATCGGACACGAGCGATCAGCTCCACTCGATCGGGCAATTTCACCAAGTAGTCATTTGCCCCCAACTCAAATGCCTTAGCTTTAATCACCGGGTCCTCTTTACTGGAGAGTACGATCAGGGGAGTATTCACAGTTATGGCATCTCTAGAACGTAGGAAGCGTACTACTGTCAACCCGTCCATATCGGGCATCACTAAGTCTTGTAAAATGACGGTTGGGTTGCACTCCTTAGCTGCTTTAAAAGCTTGAGTTGGGTCGCCGCAGTAATGAAAGACAATATCTTTTTCTGGCGCTAACATTCGGCGAATAGCTTCACCGATGATTGCCTGGTCGTCGATAAGTAGAACTGTAATTTTATCGTCCATAAATAACTATCAATTTTGAAGTCTAGCCTGAAAATAGGGAACGGTAACTACAAAAACAGGGGGGATAACTAACGGTAATAAGTTAATCGGTCAATTAGGCTGGAAGCGATCGCCTCCGGAGGTAATATTTCTACTGCCGCGTTTAATTCGGCTGCTGCTTTCGGCATTCCGTAAACAACGCAGCTATCTTTATTTTGAGCGATCGTATGCCATCCTTTCGATCGCAACAAACACAAACCTTCTGCCCCATCTCTTCCCATACCCGTCAGTAACACAGCAGTTGCTTTACGCTGCCAATGTTCCGCCAAGCTCTCAAAAAAGACATCTACCGATGGACGGTAAGGATAATCCTGCGGCTCCTTGGTATAAGAGAGAGTTAAATTTGATGTTAAAATCATATGATCGTTTGTGCCGGCAACGATGACTTTGCCTGCTTCCAGGCGATCGCCTCTGGATGCCAGCATAACCGGTAAAGCACTTTGCTGATTTAGCCATTCGACTAAACCGGAAGAAAACTGAACGTCTACGTGCTGGACTATTGCCACAGCTGCGTTGAGAGAAGCCGGTAAGCGAGAAAGGATGGTTGCCAGCACCTTTGGGCCTCCGGTAGAAGAACCGATCGCTACCAAGGGAGGAAAATTCGTTCTGATATTGAGAGAATTAGTTTTATTTCTGGAAATGGGAGTGGACTTTCCGATCAATTTTTTGATTGTGGCAATCTTGCTGAGCAAAGGCTGAGACCCTTCGGCAGTTCCGCTCATTCCCAACACAGGCGTTTTGACTGCATCTAAGGCTCCATGTCCCATCGCTTCAAAAACTTTCCCAGAATTTTTCCCCACACTAGCAGTTACTACTAAAATCGCGCAGGGAGAATTTTTCATAATCTGGCTAGTTGCTTCTACCCCATCCATGACTGGCATAATTAAATCCATCAATACCAAGTCTGGGGTATCCTTGGCGCACTTAGCCACTGCTTCCGCACCATCGCGAGCTACCCACACTACCTCATATTCGGGAACTGCGAGCAAAACTCGTCGAATTGCCTCTACGGCCATTATCATATCATTAACAATTGCTATTTTCATCAGCGAGCGGTGATTATTTATTAAGGTTATGTTAAAGCCAGTAGTGATAGTAACGCAGAAAATATTTTGCGATAGCGGGAAATCGATCGATAACGGTACGCTATTTTTTCCCACTATCCCACAATGCCAACCGTTTATTTGAGACCGTGGGTTGCTTTTTGTAAGGATATGGCAGCACCGTTCAAGCGCTCAATTACTCCTTTGAGTTCGCGCACAGAAGAAGTAGTTTCCCCAGATGCTTGGCTTAACTGGCTCATCGACTCACTAATTTGTCCGGCAGTTTCTGACTGAGCTTCCATCCCTTCGCTCACCATTTGAAAACGGGGTGTCAAGCTCTGCACTTTCTCGATAATATCTACGATTTGGGTGCTGATATTGCGGACATCTTGGACGCCGCTAACCATTTCTTTGGTGAACTTATCCATTTCCATTACACCACTTGCAAAACAAAATCCAAATTAAGGTTCGCCAATCAAATCTATGACTGCTTTGAAGAAGCTATCATCCTGGAAACTACTCTTGGTTAAGTAATAATCCGCCCCAGCTTCCAATCCTTGAATTCGGTGTTCTTCCTTGTCTCTGTAGGAAACAATAATCACGGGAATTGAATTCAACTTCGGATGATTTTTGATCTGGCCGACAAATTCAATTCCATTCATGCGCGGCATATCAATGTCGCTCACAACTAAGTCATAGTGATTGGTGCGAACTGCATTCCAACCATCCATACCATCGACTGCAACTTCAACCATATAACCTTTGTTTTCCAAGAGCTTTCGTTCCATTTCCCGCACGGTAATCGAGTCATCAACTACCAAGATACGCTTCTTCTTTTCTATCAATTTGCCATCACCATCATCATCGCTGACCTGCTGCAATTCTTCGTCTTTAGTGTTGAGCAGGTTATCAATGGAGCGCACCAAGTCTATTACATCCACAATTAAAATCGGAGAACCATCTCCCATGAGGGCGGCGGCACCGATATCTTGGACTTTGCCCAGGCGGGGATCTAAAGGTCGGACTACTAAGTCGCGTTCGCCCAAGAATTTATCTACCACCATGCCAAAACGGTTTGATTGATCGCCAATTACCACAACTGGTAGCGCATCTGACTTGAATGAAGATGGCGGCAATTCCAAAACTTGATAGGCAGCTATCAGTCCGATATTTTCCCCATTGAGGGTGAAATATTGGCGATTTTCCGCCACGGCTATTTCCGATTTATCCAGCATCACCAGCTGTTCGATCCGCGCTAGGGGAAAAGCGTAAGGTTCGCCGGATATTTCTACTAATAAAGTGCGAATAACGGACAGAGTGAGGGGCAATTGGAAGTAAAAATTCATCCCTTTTCCGGGTACGGAACTTGCCCGCACGGTGCCGCCGACTTCGTGGGCCATGCTCTTGGCGATATCCAAACCAACACCGCGTCCGGAAATTTCCGTGACTTGAGCGGCAGTGGAAAACCCTGGCAAAAAGATAAATTCTAACAACTCGCTTTCGGTAAACTTAGCTGCCATCTCAGGGCTAGCCAGCTTCTTTCTGACGATTTTTTCGCGTAATTGCTCCAGGTTCATTCCCCTACCATCATCAGAAATGGTGACGGCTAACATTCCGCTGCGGTGGGTGGCTTCCAGTTTGATGGTTCCTTCTGGGGATTTGCCGACTGCGATGCGATCGTCAGGCATTTCCAGACCGTGATCGAGAGCATTCCGTAAAATGTGGGTGAGAGGAGCTTCCAATTTTTTGAGAATATCTCGATCGACTGGTGTAGCTTTGCCGACGATTTCAAAGTTAACTTGTTTGCCCAGTTTTCTGGCGAGATCCCGCATCATCCGAGGAAAGCTTTGCACGCCGTCCGCAAAGGGACGCATATGGGAGGCAATTACTTCCCTGTAGAGGCGATCGCTCAAGTTAGCCGTGCGACCGGCATATAATTCTAGGGTGTGGATGCGCTCCAACAGAATTTCCCGACATTCCCGCTCTTTATCGCGAGCCGCTTTCAGAATATTTTCGGTTTGTCGATCGACGTGGCTTTTTCCGCAAGCTTCCTGTAAATTTTCGAGAACTTTAGATAATTCCTGTTGCCGTTTTTTGAGCATCATCAAAGAATCGGCATAAGGCTGTAACCAACTCGCCTCAATCAGAGTTTCACCCGCTAACCCCATGATCCGATTGAGGTTTTCTGCGCTTACCATCACCACCCGATCTTTGTTTGAGTCTTTGGTGGGTATTGGCGCTGCTTTTGACTCTTTGGCAGGCCCAATAGATGTGGGGGGGCTCTTCACGATTTGTTTGGCAGCGCTAGTTTCCTTTGCAGAGGCAGTTTGGGCAACTAAGGCGGCTGATTGTATTTGTTGCTCTTGTTGTGCAGAAGCGTCTGTCTGGGTTTCGGTTTTGGCGTCTATAGGGGCGGTTTGCTCTTGTGCTGTTACCTTTCCCGTATCCGATTGCCCATTTGCAGGCTCTGCTTTTTTGCGCGGAACTGGTGCAGATCCAGGGGTCAGGATAGCGCTAATTTCTTGTCTTGTCGTTTCAATTTCTTGGCGATTTTCTTTTAGCCAAATGCCCAACTCTGCTGGCTCCATCTGGCTAATATTTTGGATCAGATCGACGCCTCGCAACAGGATATCAATACTATCTGCGGCCAGGGTAATAGTTTGTTTCTGTGCCTCCACAAAGCAGTCTTCCATGACATGAGCCAGGTTAACCGCAGCATCGATCGCAACAATGCGAGCAGCTCCTTTAATCGAATGGGCAGCTCGCATCAGCGCTTCCAATTCTCTCAAAGAATCCGGTTGGCTTTCTAGGGCTAGCAAACCATCATTTAATATCTTTGTTTGTGCGTCTACTTCCAAACGAAATAATTCCAGCATCGAGCTATTGCCAATACTGGGAACTTCTTCCATTTC
>NZ_JACJUP010000650.1:0-3931 GCF_014748295.1 Planktothrix sp. FACHB-1355
TCGATAGACTTTTGAATCGATCCGTCTAAAAATTGACTATTTACAGAAAAAGAGAAATTTGGTAAATAAATAACACAGTCAGATTAATTGGCAATTAATAATTAATAAATTACCTGCGTATAATTGCCATTTACAATTCAAGCGATGAGTCAGAAAAGTTTATTTTATATGGCGATGCTACGTTATGACAATAGACGAAGTAATACAACTAATCAGCGCTAAATTCCAAAAGGAATTAAATCCCGTACAGGAAATAATACTTCGCGAAGTCTGGCAGGGAGAAACATATTCTAACATAGCATCTGCCTCTCACTATGGAGAGCATTACCTGAGAAACACAGCCTCCTCCTTGTGGCAATTGCTGTCAGGAATTTTTAACACAACCATTACCAAAGCCAACTTCCGCTCAACTCTAGAGTCCCGCTCCCTGTCAGCGGATGAGCAACAGTTAATCGCAGAATTCAGCTGCAAGCAAGCTCTGGCAACACCCTTGGAATTTCCCAATGGCCCAGTGCCGATCGCTTCCCCATTTTACATCCAGCGCCCACCAATTGAAGAACTTGCTTATCAAGAAATTACCAAACCGGGAAGCATTATTCGGATCAAAGCCCCTAGAAAAAAGGGTAAAAGCTCCCTGATGCTGCGGATATTAGAGCGAGCCGTTTCGATTGGCTACCGCAGCGTCACTTTGGACTTTCAGCAAGCAGAAGAAGCTGTTTTTGACAACCTAGATAAATTTCTGCGTTGGTTTTGTGCCAACGTCAGCCGACAGCTACAACTAAAATCTTTATTAGACGATTATTGGGATGAAGATATGGGTAGCAAAGTCAGCTGTACTATCTATTTCCAAGCCTATCTGCTCAAAGAAACAGACAGCCCTTTAGTATTAGCGTTAAATGAAGTGAATACGGTCTTTGAGTATCCTAAAATTGCCCAAGAATTTTTGCCCCTGCTGCGAAGCTGGTACGAAGAAGGCAAGCGGATTGACAGCCTCAAAAAACTGCGGTTAATCGTGCTACACTCCACAGAAATTTATGTTCCTTTAAAACTTTCCCAATCACCTTTTAATATAGGATTGCCACTGGAATTACCTGATTTTACAAAAGCGCAAGTAATCGCTTTGGCGCGACTGCACGGACTGAATTGGACAGATGGCCCAGAAGCCGATCGACTCCTCGCAATGGTGGGAGGACATCCTTATTTAGTGCGGCTCGCTCTCTATCAAATAGCTCAGGGAAATTTGACCTTAGACCGACTGCTCCAAGAAGCTCCCACAATAGGCGGAATTTACAAAGACCACTTGCGGAGTCTGTGGGCAATTTTGCAAGAACATCCAGAACTATTGGCAGCACTCAAACAAGTGGTCGTCGCCCAAGGCAAAGTGCAGTTAGAACCGATACTCGCCTATAAGTTAGATAGCATGGGGCTAGTACAACTCGATGGCAATGAGTGTAGTTTCAGTTGCGAATTATACCGCCAGTATTTTAGTTCGCAAAACCTGGGTTAAAAGGGAATGTGGCACTGAAAACCTGCCAAAATGGCTTGGCAAAACAACCAAATTTTACGATCGACGATCGTGCGTTCCCAAGCTTAAGCTTCAGGGTGAAGGAACTGCACAACTTTTCGCGCAATCAGTTCGGGAGAATAACGAGTTGTATCGATTACCAGAGTTCGATCGGAGGCTAATTTTTCTAATGCTGCTCTTGTTGCAGATGGATCGTAGCTTCGTCGTTCCTCAACTACAATCTTTAAGCGATCGCGCACCGCAGATACCGAGTATACTCCCTCACGTACCCGCTCTAAAATTTCTGCTGTTTCTCGATCTGAAAAGAAAGCTGAAGCTTCTGGCACTCCCAAATCTGCAAAACTGCGACTTTGGCTGACTTCAGGATGCTGTCCTGCTTGACTCGATTTGGCAACGCGATCGAAAGAATCGTTACGAATTAAAAGGCGTTGCAATCTCACATATTCAGGAGCGTCCAAAAACACAAATTGCGCTAGGGGAAGCATTTTTGTTGCATAAGTAACCTCATTTTCGCCCCGCAATCCATCAAATATGAGTGGGAAGTGAATTTCCAAAGGAGCGATCTGCAATTGGCTTAAAATATGTACCATTCCTGCCGGAAATAGCTGTTTGTAGCGACGGGTATAGTAGAGCCGCGATAAGCGACAGGAGGGATTCCCCCCTTTTTCATCCATCTTGACGATCGTCGGAATAATAAACCGATCGGTTAAAGTGCGCCGATTCGGGAGCAAGTTAAACTCTAGCCCTGCATCGGATAAGGCAGCAGTGACCGTACTTTTGCCAACACCAGTCAGCCCTACCAAAATCAAAAACGGACGCTCCACCAGTGGGAGCCACCCTTGAGAAACTGAAAACCCGATGCCAATACCAGGAGCTAGTTCCACGGAAGCAAGCTCATCTTTAAAGAACAGCATTATGTTAATTCTACTTCCTATGATGTAAATTTATCAGAACTTTGCTTAGTTTTGGTAAAAAAATATACCCATTTGTGTAACTATGCGTTCCACAAATGTATTGAAGTTTAGAAAGAAACAGGTAACGAGCTTGGACGTTCACCACTCAATGCACTTCTCCCCGCATTCAAAAAAGCATTTATAAACTGTTTTTACAGACGGTGAGAAAGCGTCTAAATAAGATAATCCTAAGCATCTCACTATTGGGGATTGTGGCCACTCTAGCAGTACTGTTGGTATGGCAGCAGTTATTGGTACGCGAACAACAGCATACTTACTGTGCAGTTAGTTCAGCAACAAGTAGTAGCGAGGTCAAAATTTTGACTCAGTTGGGATTGGAGGTACGCGAAGGTACTAATGGGCAAGATGCGATAGTTAAGGGAGTAAGCTTCTAGTAGGAGTAAAACTGGACATTTCCGGACATTCCGTGACATAATTTCGGATGACTTGGCTCTTTGACTGGGCGACCCTGGATGGAACACATTGTAGAAAGCGCCGCTCGTCGGCGCGAGAATTAACATATACTTCTCCATCGGGTTATAGGTTATACTTAATAAAATAAACAAATTTAAGCAGCTTTTGTCGTGTACGCACTCAAAAGAGAATTAAAACTAAATAATCGAGAAATTTCTCTGATGCGCGGCGGGGCTGGCTATCGGAGGTTTGTTTATAACTTTGGACTCCAACTCCTCACAGCCAGTTGGAGATTTGAAAATATCCCAGCCAGTGACTCTAAGCGCATTGATGCGATTAAAAAAATCTTCACGCAAGTGGTCATGAAAAGGTCTGAATATGCGTGGATGAAAAAATACCCTTCCACCGTATATCAGTCAGCTTTTCAAGACTTGAAAAATGCTTTCAATCGATGGCGTAAAGGCTTAGCAGAGTTCCCAAAAAAGAAAACTAAAAAGCAAGGAGACTCGTTTACTGTTTATAAAACTTCCGGGGTTTATCCAGCCAAAGGTAAACCAGCACTACCTTTCACGAATAGAGTGGTAATAGAGGCCGGTAAAAAAATCAAATTACCCGGCTTAAAAACATTTAGACTAAAGGAGAAGATAGATTTTACGTGTAGTTCTCAGACATTTACTGTGTCGAGAACGGCTGATAAGTGGTTTGTCTCTTTTGTTTTGTCTGCTTTAAAAATTCCGCCGCTTTATCATCCGATTGCCAAAGTAGGCGTCGATTTAGGCGTAAAGCGTCTGGCGACTGTTTCGGATGGAACTTGTTACGAGATGCCAGCTAGTACAAAAAGGGCGAAAATCAAGCTCAGTCAGCAGCAATGGCGCAATCGTCACAAGAGACACGGCCAGAAAAAGTTAGGGATAAAAGCATCGCATAACGCCAAAGATTGCTACCTAAAACAAGCCAAAATTCATGCCAGAGTCAGCAATATTCGCCGCGACGTCATCCAGAAAATGACAACAGACTTGAGTCGTCGGGTATATTGCAT
>NZ_JACJUP010000651.1:0-3889 GCF_014748295.1 Planktothrix sp. FACHB-1355
GGGTGAAGGGGGGCAATTACCTGGGAAGAAGGTGAGTCCTTACATTGCCATGTTGCGGCGATCGAAACCTGGAGTAACCTTGATTTCGCCGCCGCCTCACCATGACATTTATTCGATTGAAGATTTGGCGCAGTTGATTTTTGACCTGCACCAAATCAATCCCAAAGCACCTGTATCGGTGAAGTTGGTAGCAGAAATCGGCATCGGGACTGTAGCGGCTGGTGTGGCCAAGGCAAATGCAGATATTATCCAAATTTCCGGTCACGATGGCGGTACCGGTGCATCGCCACTGAGTTCCATTAAACACGCAGGTTCCCCCTGGGAACTCGGATTGACAGAAGTACATCGGGTGCTGATGGAAAATCAACTGCGCGATCGCGTTATCCTCCGCGTTGATGGCGGCTTCAAGACCGGATGGGATGTGGTGATGGGTGCCTTAATGGGCGGCGAAGAATACGGTTTCGGCTCGATCGCCATGATTGCGGAAGGCTGCATCATGGCGCGGATCTGCCACACAAATAACTGCCCTGTCGGAGTGGCGACGCAGCAAGAGGCGCTGCGGAAGCGGTTTACTGGTATACCTGCACACGTCGTTAATTTCTTCTACTTTGTAGCAGAAGAAGTGCGGAGTATTCTGGCGCGTTTGGGGTATCGATCGCTGCAAGAAGTCATCGGACGGGCTGACTTGCTCAAAACAAGAGACAGTATCCAGTTAACCAAAACCCAATCCCTGAATCTGGATTGTTTGCTGCAATTACCGGATACGCGATCGAATCGTAACTGGTTAAACCACGAAGCCGTTCACAGCAACGGTGTTGTTTTGGACGACCAACTGTTGCAAGACGCCCAGATTCAAGCCGCTATCCGCGATCGAGGCGAATACAGCAAGACACTGCGGGTGGTGAATACAGACCGCACCGTTGGGGCGAGACTCGCGGGTGCGATCGCATCCCAATACGGCAATAATGGGTTTAGCGGTCAAATTACCCTCAACTTTGTCGGTTCTGTGGGGCAAAGCTTTGGTGCATTCAACCTACCGAACATGACTTTGCGTCTGGAAGGAGAAGCGAATGACTATGTAGGCAAAGGTATGCACGGAGGCGAAATTATCATCCAGCCACCAACCGACGCCACCTACGACCCATCCGGGGCAGCGATCGTCGGTAACGTCTGTATGTACGGTGCAACTGGCGGCACATTGTTTGCCAAAGGTCAAGCTGGCGAACGCTTTGCAGTCCGGAACTCCGCAGGCATTGCAGTCATTGAAGGCGCGGGCGACCACTGCTGCGAGTACATGACTGGCGGTATTGTGGTCGTCCTCGGCAAAGTCGGTCGCAACGTGGGCGCTGGAATGACAGGCGGTCTGGCTTACTTCCTCGACGAAGATAACAGTTTCGCCCAAAAAGTCAACCCCGAAATTGTCAAGTTTCAACGGGTGATATCGCCCGTAGGAGAAGCGCAATTGCAGGAACTCATCCAAGCTCATGCCGATCGCACTGGTAGCCAAAAAGCTATGACGATTCTGGAGAAATGGACAGAATATTTACCCAAATTCTGGCAAGTTGTGCCTCCTTCAGAAGCTGATTCTCCAGAGGTAAATCCATCTGTTGAAACGCTGGAAAGTTTGAAAGTTTAATTGCCAACATAGAAGTCGGGTTTCTTCAACAAACCCGACTTCTCAGAAAATGTCAGACCATCAAACCTAATTCCGATCGTTGATTGGGCTCTCCCGTTTTGTGGTGATGAGATAAATGTATTTAATCGGGAAGTGAATTGGGCACGGGCAATAATTTCAATTGTGACTCTCCCTCGTTCATTTCTTGAGCTTTCATTTCTAAAAGATCGGGGATGGTGACAAATTCAAAACCTTGCTGTTTTAACTTATCAATTATTTCCGGTAAAGCCTTCACCGTCGCCGAATGATTGCCGCCACCATCGTGCAATAATACAATATCGCCGGATTTGGCTTTACGAAGTACATTTTTGACTAATTGGTACGCAGGCAGTGGGCGATAATCCATCGGGTCATTTGACCACTTGACGATGGCATAGTTTTTCTCCTTCGCATAATCTGCCGGCCCATTGTTCAACAGACCGCCAGGAGGACGAAATAAAAATGTTTTTACTCCTGTTGTTTTGTAAATCAGTTCTGCCGTGTCTTCTATTTCTTTAGCTGCTTGACTGGGATTCATTTTTCGGTAAGAATGACTCCAAGTGTGGTTAGCGATCGCGTGTCCTTCGTTTACTACTTGTTGGGCTATTTGTGGAAAATATTTGACGCAACGACCGACCCAAAAAAAAGTCGCTTTGATATTGTTTTTCTTTAAAATTTCTAGCACTTGCAAAGTCGTTTTAGGCCAAGGGCCATCATCAAAAGTGAGGGCAATCAGTTTCTTTTCACCCAGAATTGGCATCTTTTCCAGCATTTTACCTTGAAACTGGGTAGGAACTGTAAAAATTTTGCCTTCTTCGTCTGCTGGATATTTTCCCTCATTGTAGGAGGGAAGAGACTCTGCTCCTACTTGAACGTGAGGTTGAACGATCGGAAATTGTAGGTTTTGGATTACTTTTTGTTGCCGAACAACTTCTGAATCTAAATTTTGCTGTTGAGTTATTGGCAATCGCCCAGGCGCGACAGCAGATATCACCACAGTCTCGCGAGAACCTTCTTTGACAGACAAGTTAAGACCGATCGCAAAACTACAAACAGCCGCTACTAGGGTAACGAACACCAAAACCTTCTTAAACATACAGTTAGACTCGATCGCGTGATGTCTGCTTGGACTCCTGTCCGATATACTGAGAAATTGGGCGCAGCTTGCAATATTGCTCCTTTAAATGCCAAATTTTGAGATGTCATCGTTTGCAAATATTCTCAGCCAATCTATAAGCTGAAATTTTACGGGGGCGAGCCTGGAAGCGAATCGAAGTTATCGTTAGCAAAAATTAACTGCTGATGGCTGATTACCTGAATTTCGAGGTATTAACCATTAGCAGTTACCATAGCTCTAGGTTTTGGATTAATTAGCCAAGGTCGAGCTTTGTCCTTCCACTTTCTCCCGGTAGAGGGTAATAATGCGATCGGTAACTTCAGCGATACTAAGACCATCAGTTTGGATTTCAATGGCATCAGGTGCTTTTCGTAACGGCGCTATATTACGGTTGCTATCTTTCCAATCCCGTTCGGAAAGGTTTTGCTGCATCTGTTCCAAACTCAAATCTGCCTCACCTCGATTTTTGAGATCTTGTTGACGGCGACGGGCTCGTTCTTGCACCGAAGCAGTCAAGAAGATTTTGAGTTCGGCATCGGGGAAAACATGAGTGCCGATATCGCGACCTTCAATCACAATACCTCCTTTCTCACCCCAGCGCTGCTGCTGTTTGACTAGCTCTTGGCGGACGGGAGTCTGGGCAGCGATCGCAGAAACGTGAGAGGTTATTTCTAGGCTGCGTATGGCTTGCGTTACTTCTTGGCCATTTATCCATACGCGAATAGGAGCTTGAGGTTCATCCCCCATACCCAATTCAATATCGCACTTACTGACAATTTCGGCGATTGCTGGTTCATCTTCTATAGAAATACCAGATTCCAAAACCAGCCACGTCACCGCTCGATACATAGCGCCCGTATCCAGGTATAGCAGCTTCAAAGCCTGCGCTACCTGACGGGCTACGGTAGATTTTCCCGCCCCAGCAGGGCCATCGATTGCCACAATCGGCTGACGGTTTCTCAGAATAATGTTGTCAATGAGGCGGGTAGTGCCCAACCTGGCAGCGAGGGCCAAAAGTCCAACCTCCTCAATTTGTTGTAAAGGCATCAGCGTCGTCGGATCTACTAACTCAATATATTCGGGCTCAATCGCTTGAACCGTTGCCAATTCTAGCTTAG
>NZ_JACJUP010000652.1:0-3904 GCF_014748295.1 Planktothrix sp. FACHB-1355
CTTTCACTTATAATAATACCGAATACTTTTATCTTAAAATAGCACATTTATGATATTATGTGAACTTTAAACAATAAAAATACTGCTCGTAAACCAACGATTGCGACCGCCTACTTTAGCTTGATAAAGAGCCCGATCGGCTGCCTCTATCAAATCCAAAGCATTCAAATCATAACTGGGAATTACGGTGGCAATGCCTATACTTAAAGTCACGTATGGTGACACAGCAGAAGCAATATGAGGAAAACAAAGTTCTTGCATAGCTTGATAAATTTTTTGGGCAACTCGAACAGCCCCATCAGTATCAGTATAAGGTAAGATAACAGCAAATTCCTCCCCACCATAACGAGCAACCAGATCGGTAGAACGCTCAACAGCTTGTTTAAAAGTTTGGGCAACAACTTTCAAACAAGTATCTCCAGCAGCGTGACCGTAAGTATCGTTATATTGTTTGAAATAATCGATGTCACACAAGAGCAATGACAGGGGACGTTGTTCCCGCATGAGACGATACCATTCCAGAGTAAACGTGCGATCGAAACAACGTCGATTGGCAATCTGAGTTAATTGATCGACCAGCGCTAAATTTTCCAACTTTTGGTTAGCGATTTGCAACTGTTGATGCAGTTCTGATTGCTGAATCGCGATCGCGACTTGCGTTGCCAACTGTTGAAGCAGCTCGGTTTCCAAAGGATGCCACTCGCGAGGACCGCTGCAATGGTGAGCCACTAACAGCCCCCAAAGACGATCGCCTTGTAAAATCGGCACAACGAGCTTAGCTCGTACTTGCAACCTTTCCAATAACTCAATATGGCAAGAGGATAATCCAGCGGCATAAATATCGGAAGTAACTTGAATAGCACTTTGCGGATACGATTGTCCCTGCCTCTCTACAAAGTAGGTATCTGTAATCTGCATATTCAAAATTGCCTGCCAACCTTCTGCAACAGATTCCTTAACCACTACACCGCTCCAATCACGGTTAAAACGGTAGACGATCGCGTGATCGGTTTGGAGAAAATGCCGCACCTCCGCAACCGTTGTGTTGAGAATCTCATCCAAATCTAAGGACTCGCGGATACGTTGGGCAATTTCATAGATCATCCGCTCCCTTTCTGCCTGCTGTTGCAAAGCTTGTTCTGCCTGTTTGTAAACCGTAATATCTTCAAACACATATAATCGTCCAAAGTACCGATCTCGATCGTCCCGAATTTGACTGGAAAAACGGCGAATCGTGCGCCCATCCACAAACGCGATTTCATCTTCAACCGTGCAACGGTTTTCTTCGCTCTGCAAAAGTTTACAGGACTCTGTAAAAGCGGGAATATCTGCAATTAATTGTAAGCAATCCGGAATAATGTCATTGTTGTTCAGCTTGCCCGATCGCATCTGGCTTTCCAGATGTTCAATGCCCCAAATTTCACAAAAGCGGTGATTAAAATACAAAATTGCATCGGTGCGGTTATCCACAACAAAAAACGCCAGTCGAGAAGTATCAGTCATACAGTGCAACAGCGCTTCTTTCCAGCGCAGTTTCTCCTCAACCTGCTGGCGTTCCTGTGGTGCCGCTCGTCGTTCGCTAAAATCTCGATTTTGTTGTTGCAAATTTCGATGTAATTCTATTTGTACAAGGGCGATTCCCAGTTGGATCGCAGCCTGTTGTAACAATTTTATTTCTACTGAAGACCACTGACGCGGACTGCTGCACTGATGAACGATCAGTAACCCCCAAATGCGATCGGACACCGTGGAAATACTGTTAATCTCCTCACTCCTCAGTAAAATCGGTACTACCACATTGGCTCGAATCTGTAACCGCATTAATAAGTCTTTGTAACAAGGTTCCAAAGGTCTAGCATCAATATCTTCCAAGACACCGATTCGCCCTTGCCGATATTTCTCTACCCATTCCGCATTGAAACAAGGGTCATAAATCAGTTGCCCTTGAATCTGTTTCCATTCCGGACTCACAGACTCTTCTGCCACGACGCCATCTCCATCCGGCAGGAAGCGATAGATGATGACGCGATCGCTTCCTAGTATTTCCCTAACCTCTGTGACAGTTAGTTTCAAAATATCACCTAAGTTACGCGACTGGTGCATTCGCAAGGCGATCGCCGCGATCCAGTCCAGAACTTCATCTAAAGTAATTTCAGCACCCAATTTACGACGGAGGGGCATAGCAGCAGCATAGTACTAATAAATACATTATTTACTAAGATTTATTGCTTAAGATTAAATTTACCGAAGATTTATACAAAAAATACAAAACTTATAGAACAGCCACAGGCGATCGCACATCTTGTGCTACAATTGAAATACACAACAAAAAAGGTGAAAACAATGGCTCGACTTCTCAAGCGCTGGGAGTCCCCCCGCCGCGAGGGTAGAAACGACAAAGGCAGAGGCGGTTCCGCTCGTCAACGCCAACTCAAGAAACAACAAAAAATGCTCCGCAACAAACTCAAAGAACAGTCCGAAACAGAAAACAACAAAGCACGGGGAGGGAAAATTAATTCCCTCCCTATTTTTTTATTCAGCATGGGGGGAACGGGGGAGCGGGGGAGCGGGAGTTCCTCAACAAATTACACAATTTTTTCAAATCTAAAATCTAAAATCTAAAATTTGTATTTCCTTGCCAAACCTTAACCGTCCCATCATAAGCACCACTAGCTAAAATCTGTCCATCCGGACTAAAAGCAACGCATTGCACCCAATCTGTATCTAGAGGAACCGAACCGATAAGCTGTCCCGTCTGCAAATCCCAAAGTCTCAAACCATCTCTACCCGCACTAGCTAAAGTACGCCCATCAGGATTAATAGCGACAGAATAAACAACATCGCGATGTCCTACCAGCGTATAAGACCTTCTTTTCCTCAGATTCCATACTCTAATCGTGTGGTCGTAACTGCTACTAACTAAGTTTGCACCATCAGGAGTAAAAGCCAAAGAACTAACAGCACCTTCATGTCCCGATATAGCACCGAGAAATTGGCTAGTACTTAAATTCCACAGTTGAATACTTTTATCCCTACCCCCAGTTGCCAACAACTGCCCATCCGGACTAATTGCTAAAGTATAAACCACTGGTTGAGACAAAGGTACGCGAGTGTAAAGCAATCGTTCTGTCCGCAAATCTATGAATCTAATTCCATCCAAACCGCCGCTGATTAAAGTTTGACCGTCGGGTGTAATCCCCAGCGATAAAATATTACTGAAATCGTGGGTAAAACTACGACTTAATCGTCCTGTTTTCAGACTCCAAAGGTTAAGTGTAGCGTCCTCACCACCGCTAGCAACAGTCAGATTATCGGGAGTAATGGCAATCGAAAGCACCCTATTACTGTGAGCGCTAATGGTGCGAATTTTTTTGCCTTTTATCGGATTCCACAACCTAATTTTTGTATCGATATCAGTTCCCCCGCTAGCAAGAAACCTGCCATCAGGGCTAAAAGTAAGCGCATACACTGGCCCCCAATGCGCTTTAATGTTGTGAAGGAGAGTAACATTTTGCCATGCACCGCTGTTGAGATAAGGTGGAGCGGGAACGACGGTGGGTGGAGACACATCGGGAACGCCGTAGGGCGGCGGAACTGGAACTGGTAAGGGTTTGAACTGGGCAATTGTATTTGCCTGCCCCTGACTGATAAAGTAAAAACTTAAAAGGGAAAAGGCAAAAGAAATATTGAAGAGTATTAATTGCTTGTGTTTTTGGCTTTTAGCTTTGAATTTATATAGAAATTTCATCCGGCTCGGATTGAATATTGGGACAGATAATTTCCTCTAGACAGTTGGCTGAAGGTTGTTCTTGCCAACCGGATAATAATCCTTGCAATTCAAATTTTAGCGTTTCCAGTGCGTCAATTTGTTTGACTATCTCCTCTATCTTTGCCTCCAAATGTT
>NZ_JACJUP010000653.1:0-3921 GCF_014748295.1 Planktothrix sp. FACHB-1355
AACTTCCCGCCGCACTCAAGGGTTTGTTAAATTTTGCTAACCCAGATTCGATGCCGGGACAGTTGGCGGCGACGACGGTTTCCACAGCAGTTGAAACTTTAGCTCATAAGTATATTGCTGGCGAAAATATTAAACAGGTAATTGAGACGGTTAAGCGACTGCGTAAGGATAAAATGACTTTCAGCATTGACCTCTTGGGTGAGGCGGTGATTACGGAAGCGGAAGCGCAGTCTTATCTCGATCGCTATCTGGAATTGATGGAACAGCTGACAGAAGCGGCGAAAAGTTGGTCAAATGTTGAGGCGATCGATTCTGCTGATGGCGAACCATTGCCAAAAGTGCAAGTATCGGTTAAAATAACAGCTTTTTACTCCCAGTTCGATCCGCTGGATGAGAAAGGCAGTCAGCAAAAAGTGAGCGATCGCATTTGCACCCTATTACGCCGCGCTAAAGAGTTAGGTGCAGCAGTTCACTTCGATATGGAACAGTATGCTTACAAAGATATTACTTTGAGCATTCTGAAACAGCTATTGCTGGAAGAAGAATTTCGTTCTCGTACAGATATCGGTATCACGATTCAAGCTTATTTACGCGACAGCGAAAAGGATTTGCGCGATTTAATTGCATGGGCGAAGTTACGCGGTAATCCGGTGACTGTGCGTTTGGTGAAAGGTGCGTATTGGGATCAGGAAACGATCAAATCTGCCCAGAAAGATTGGCCTCAACCAGTTTACAACGACAAAGCAGCAACAGATATCAACTATGAGAAATTAACTCAGTTGATGTTGGAGAATCACGAGTATATTTATTCGGCAATTGGTAGCCATAACGTTCGCAGTCAAGCGCGTGCGATGGCGATTGCCGAAACTTTAAATGTACCGCGCCGCCGTTTTGAGATGCAAGTGCTTTACGGGATGGCAGATAAACTGGCAAAAGCGATCGTCGATCGCGGTTATCGGGTGCGAGTTTATTGTCCTTACGGCGACTTGATTCCCGGTATGGCTTATCTGATTCGCCGCTTGTTAGAAAATACAGCTAATAGTTCTTTTCTACGGCAAAGTTTGGAAGAACGACCTATGGAGGAATTGTTAGCAGCGCCAACTTTAAAAAGTGGCAAAGTTGACGACAAAGCTGAGTTTACCAAAGCGTTCCCAAATGTAGCAGATACCGATTATTCAGATAAGGAAGAAAGAGAGCGATCGCAGCAAGCAATCCAAACCGTTCGTCAACAAATCGGTAAAACTTATTCACCATTAATTAATGGTGAATACATCACTACAACACAAACCATCGATTCTGTCAATCCCTCCAATCCCAGCGAAATTGTGGGCAAAATCGGACTGCTTAGCGTCGAACAAGCAGAACAAGCAATTCTAGCAGCAAAAGCAGCTTTTCCCGCTTGGCGAAAAACTCCAGTACGCCAACGTGCAGGCGTGTTGCGGAAAGCCGCAGAAATCATGGAAAAACGCCGCCACGAATTAACTGCTTGGATGGTTTTGGAAACTGGCAAACCAGTCCGAGAAGGAGACGCGGAAGTTTCCGAAGCTATCGATTTCTGCCGTTATTACGCTGACGAAATGGAACGGTTGGAACAGGGATATAACTACGATATTCCGGGTGAAACTAACCGTTACAACTATCAACCGCGAGGAGTTTCGCTAATTATTTCCCCTTGGAATTTCCCCTTAGCTATTCCTACAGGAATGACTGTCGCTTCCCTCGTCGCCGGAAATTGTACCCTTCTCAAACCTGCGGAAGTTTCCTCAGTAATTGCAGCCAAATTAGCAGAAATTTTAGTAGAAGCTGGCATTCCCAAGGGCGTATTTCAATTCGTACCAGGAAAAGGTTCTTCTGTCGGCGCTTACATGGTGAAACATCCCGACGTTCACATGATAACCTTTACTGGTTCTCAGGAAGTCGGTTGTCGAATTTACGCCGATGCTGCCATTTTACAACCGGGACAAAAACACCTGAAACGAGTCATCGCTGAAATGGGTGGGAAGAATGCGGTCATCGTTGATGAAAGTGCGGATTTAGACCAAGCAGTTGCTGGTGTCGTGCAATCAGCTTTTGGTTATAGCGGCCAAAAATGTTCTGCTTGTTCGCGAGTAATTGTGCTGGAATCCATCTATGATGTGTTTGTACCGCGTTTGGTGGAAGCTACTCGCAGCCTCAATGTTGGTGCTGCTGAAGATCCCAGCACAAAAGTCGGCCCCGTCATCGATGCTAACGCCCACAAACGCATTTTGGAATATATCGAAAAAGGACGTCAAGAAGCAAATTTAGCTTTGCAAATGTCTGCGCCGTCAAATGGATATTTCATTGGGCCTACAATTTTTACGGAAGTTTCTCCCACGGCTACTATTGCACAGGAAGAAATTTTTGGCCCGGTGTTGTCTGTAATTAAGGTGAAGGATTTTGAGGAAGCGATTAAGGTTGCTAACGGTACAAACTTTGCTTTAACTGGCGGTTTGTATTCGCGTACTCCTTCCCACATTCAAAAAGCGCAAGACGAATTTGAAGTGGGGAATTTGTATATCAATCGCGGTATTACTGGTGCGATTGTGTCGCGTCAACCTTTCGGCGGATTCAAACTTTCTGGCGTCGGTTCCAAAGCAGGTGGCCCCGATTACCTGCTACAATTCTTGGAACCCCGTGCGGTGACTGAGAATATCCAACGTCAGGGTTTTGCGCCAATTGAAGGGGCAGAGTAAGTGTAGCAGGACTTACGCACGAAGAAGCCAGAAACCGGTTTTCTGCGTCGATATCTAGTTGAGAAACTCACGATTTTGCATAGAAACCGGGTTTCTTTGCGTAAGTCCTAAGTAGGATAAAAATACGATCGACTGACAAAGAAAATATCCGAAAAGATAAGTTTTGTCAGTCGATCGAGTTTAGTTGTATCGTTAGTAAATGAGTGATAGGAAAATTGTCTGTTGAAATCGAGGGTTAAATTTTTACCGCAGATGTAGGGCATCCTAAAAGGTCAAAACCAATTCACAGCAAGCATTTCAATGAGTGACTTTTGACTTTTGACTTTTGCTATACTTATTGGCGAGATCGAATGTAATCAGACCCTACCCACTCATCCCAAATGTCCGGGTAATCATCATAACTAACTAAATGCAAACCATACCAAGCTTTTTTCACCTTTGCTGGATACCATTCTTCATCAGATTGAGCTTCTACTCGCTCGCCAACGGCAAACATATCAGGCGCATAAGGACGAATTCGTTGCGATTCTACCGATTCCTCTGATTGGTCATCAATATATAAAACTCTCACTTCTGAACCGTTAGTCTCTAAGGTTTTGGCCTTATACCAATCACCTGAATATTCTACCTCTACCCGTTTACCTTCAATCGATTCTATCCGCTCCGAAACGCTGGCAAAAACCATTTGCTTATCGAAATCGTTAGTAGTAAAAAACATCGATTTTTGCTCTTCAATAAATGCCATTTCCAATTCGGCATAACGCGCTAAATCGTACAGCGTAATTACTCCATCCTTATCCAAATCTACTACTGGGTCGCCCAACAAACCTTTATACAAAGATTCCGTAAAAGTCCAACCACCCGTTGAGGTATTATGAGTATAGGCAGAACTAATGCAAGCGTAGGAAATATCGCTATCTCGCCGTTTTAATTCGTCAATTAATCCGCCTGAATAGCAACAATCAGCTAAAAGCAACACTTTTGAGCCATTAAAATTATTCTCAATGCTATCAAAAATGCTAGAGATAGACCAATAATTATCTCGGTCTGACCCATTAGCATCATAATTAATAAAGTAATGTTCTCCCGTATCGCTATCCCAATCACCGTGACCTGCAAAATATAAAATAAATAAGTCACCTTCTTCGGTGTTGGCTAATACTTCTGTTAAACTGCCTTGAATGGCTTCTATAGTTGCTTCACTATC
>NZ_JACJUP010000654.1:0-3919 GCF_014748295.1 Planktothrix sp. FACHB-1355
GTCGATTGATATCTTTCGGCCACAACCTCAGCCAGACATCATTATAGTCGAAGGGATACTTGGAAAAATTAAAATTTTGCCGGATTGTACCTTCAAAGTACCAACGGAGCAGATCGGTATTGTTAGTTACAAACTTCTCAGGATCGCTAATTTGGATATCAGACGCTTCTGGCAAGATAAAACCTCGATTCACGCTTTCGGGGATATTTTTGTTATACTTCTGCCACACGTAACCGGTGACGAACACATCATTAGTTCCGGTAAATTTGAGAGACTGAATATAAACTCCGGTGGGAATGTACAGCGGTGGCTCTTGCTTCAATTCCTCTGCTATGGCATTTTGGGGAGCCAATAAATTATCTACAGTTGCCTTGTTGAGCAGAATATTCCTGCTGTTTTTATAAGCTCGCTCTGATAAAGCAATATTCCAGATAATACCGATCGCCGCCACACATAAAATACTATAGGTACACGCCACTGCCCAAAGACTTTTGACGCTGCCTCTATGAGCGCGAAAGCTCAGAATTGACAGAAAAAAGACAAATAATATCAACTCTAACCAGAGTACGATCGTTTTTCGCCGTAACGTCGTGTTGTCGCTAGAACTTTCATCCTTGATGACAACTACTCCCAGCGACCATCCATTCAGAGGTAGCGGTTCAACAATCATCCACGAAGATTGACCCGTTATTTCATTCTGATACTCTATAATGGTGCTTTCCCCTTTGATGGCTTTTTCACCTAATTCTCTAATTTCTTTCTTGTCAGTTTCCGTCGCTAAGTCAAAAATAGTTTTTTGATTTTTGACGTACTCGTCAATCGGATGAGCGATAAAAACTCCTTTCTTAGAAAGCAAAAACCCGTAGCCAGATTTACCCAGATTGAGTGTCGCCATTAGCCTTTTGAGCTTCTCTATTGAATAGTTGGCATAGATGACGCCAGCTGGCTCTTCTTTTTTAGTTTTTGGGTTAGTCCGAGAAAACCTAACGTTATAATCTACTATGAGAGCATCAGAATATTTGTCAATGTAAGGTTCAGCCCAAACAAAATCATTCCGTAAAGCATTAAAATACCACTCATTTTCTGGCACTGGTTTGGTATAGTCGTTCTTGTCCTCAATTTGGTTCAGTTTAATTGTGCCATCTTTTCTACCATAGAAAGGTGCATACAACCGCCGCCGAGAATACACGAAAGGTTGATAAGCAGCACCGATTGCCACAAAATCGGCATTTCTCTCTATTTCCTGTTGCAGTCTAGTTGTTAACTGTTCATCCTTTAACTTTCCCGAAGTCAAATCGTAAGCAATCCCATTAGCTGCGCCTTGGAGTTTGCGAAGTTCTTGCTCTATCTTACGACTGGCATAAACAGTTTCCTGTCTCGCATTTATTTCAGCTTTTTGGATTACCTGATTTCTCTCTTCCGAGTAAGAATAAAAGCCGTAAGATGCCAAAAATAAACTGATACCGCAAAGTATTGTCGAGCAGTCAAATATTAATTTTTGGACTTTGCGTAGCTGAGGATTTACTTGTACAGTATTATCCTCTGTTGCGATCTCCGTTGTACCTTCTGCTGCTGGCTCCTCTTCTCTCTCAGCATTCAAATCTACGAGCTTTTGACTAATTATCTGAGTTTTCACTCTCTTCATTTTCATTTTCGATTTCCTCTTCAGTGTCGGTTATTAACGATTCTTTATATTTTTCTATTTCTATTTCGTAATCCCGCTTCATGCGGTTTAAATGTGTTCTTAAATTTCCTATCTCATTTTTATAATCAACCTCAAATTCAAGTTCCCTTTCCCCGTTAACAATCGCCTTCGTCACTCTTGTCATCTCTTCAATAGGTTCGACAATAAAGCGATTTAACAATAATTTTATCCCTGCTATTAAGAGGGCTAACGCCAACAATATAGTACCCATAAACTTAAAAACTAACAGCTGGGCACTACCGAAAACTGTACCGACTGGTACTGCAATCATTTGAGCGCCGACTATTTCATTCAGCTTCCAGCCAAACCCATTTTCTTTGCCGTACTGTGCAACCATACTTGGGGGAGCTTTTTCCGGCGTATCGTGACATTCCAAGCAACTAGCTTGAGTAACTTTTGCAGGTCGGGCTACATAGAATAATTTTTTACCTTGATAATCTCTATAACCTTCTACTTGTTCTAGCGCTTTTTCTTTGCGAAACCGCTCGATCAGGCGCGTTTCAAAAGCATCCGCCTTATCCTTAATATTTGTCGGGTTAAGTGCCGCTTCTTTGTAGAAAAAATCTTGGTATTCCGGATTTTGGCGCAATCTTTCAAAAATTTCTCTGGCCGCGAAAAAAGAAACGGATTCGGGGATAAATTCTTGAGCTAACCTATCACCAAATTTAGGCTTCACCTGTTCGTTTGTGTACCTGTGAACGGCTATCATGGTCTTCATCATTACTCCAGCCTTGGTAGTTATTTCATTTCTGGCTCTATCTCGTATGCCGTTATTGATAACTACTCCGCTCAGCACTAATGCTCCTATGACAACTAGGAGTGTTAACAAAGTGAAGAGTGTTTCTAGTTTAAGATTTTTTAACATTTTTTAAGAGGATTTTTAATTTTGGTGAATAGGTAAGAATGCTACTAAATTTGAGATTAAATTCTACTAAGTAGGATAGTAATTCCAAAATCTCCAAAAGTCAACCTTTGGGTAGATGAAATAATATTTTTTTCCCTGATAGCATCGAAACGCAATCGGACAATACAGGCGCTATTTGTTGCGGGGCTCCGGGCGAGCCGCGAAGCCCTCCGTTACCCCGACCCAGACCCGCTTCAACAATATCAACGGGTATCTTCCGAAGGTGGTACTGCTTGCGGACAAGTTTTGTTATTAAAATCGCAACTGAAAATATAGGTTTTCTGCCAATGTAAAGGGATCTCGAGCAAATCCCGCGTACCTGTTAGTCCCTGTCCGATAAAAAGTAAGAGAGCAAAACTGTTCAAAATTATATGAAAAGTTCGCCAGCGATTCGATTTATCTTTATAGATATCTTGCACAATGGCTAAAGAAAAAATCATTAGTAATGTGGCAGTAATGCCGATGTAGTAATGAGACCAGTACCATTCATTCGTGCGGCGAAAAACTCCGTCTTGACAACCGAGAAGAACTATACCCATGCCGGTTAAAGTGGCAAAAAGTCCGCGCCAGATTTTCTGCTTTGCGAGGTAGAGCAATACGAGGGCGGCGATCGTATCCAAAAACATCAGCAGGATAAAGGCAACTTGCAATGGTGCTTTAGTCCAGGTGCGATCGCTCAAAATATGTTCGACAATATGGTAAGCTAACCCTACCAAAGTCAACCCCACAACCCAACCAGTCAGCCAGCGACCCATTTTGATGTGTTCTGGGCCAACAGAGGAGGGAATTTTACTTTTGTCTTTGGCAGCAGTTTGCAAGCGACGCACGCGGGTCTGCCATGCAAAGTTTACCACCGTGCCAATCAGGGGAAAGACTATCACAACTGCGATCGCCGGATGAATAAGAGCCAGAAAATCTTGGAATTCCATAACACACCCAAGAGTCAAAAGTCAAAAATCCTATAAGCGTCAGGCATTCAACTACTTCCGATCTGGTCGGTTACTTCTGCTGCACTGCACTAGCCACCCAAAGTAGCATAGTTGAAACTGGTTAACAAATCACTAATTACCAATGATTAAATGTAAAAATTCTTCATCTAATTATTAAGTCTCTGCATCAAACAACAACAAAATTAATGTTTTTTTTGGCATTTATATGGGCAATCTATAAATATACGGGTAATTCAGCCCTAGCCGGAGCAAAATAATATGGACGCTAACGAACTACTCAGACGTTATGCAGCAGGAGAAAGAGATTTTAGTGGAGCTAAATTAATTGGAGCTAACCTAGAAAGCGCCCAACTCGTGGGA
>NZ_JACJUP010000655.1:0-3917 GCF_014748295.1 Planktothrix sp. FACHB-1355
GAACATTAGGAGCTACGTACCCCGGCCCTCGCATTGTTTTAGCGCGGTATTTTCTTTGCACAGCAAAGGTTCCCCGACGAGTGGGAGTCGATCGCTTGCCACTGGAAATGCGAGAGGAATAAACCGCTCTGCCATTTTCCCAAGCAGTTAAGCGTTGGCTTGCTAAGTTAACTTCTATCCAGCGTCCCTTTCCGCGTGCGCGAGTCACTTTAGCGCGTTTAGCGCGTTTGGCTTTATAGCGTTTAGAATTAGACTTCCCAACTGTGTTAGTAGTTTGGTTACGCTGTAACTGCGCTTGCCTTGCCGACCTAGATGCCGCTTCTGTTGGCATTGACCAGGAAAATAAAGTTACCAGTACGAGCGCCAGACCTGCCCAGAAAGTTCCGGATCGACGTAAAAAAACAGAACGAATTATGGTTTCCATAGTTCACTTCCTCCTGGCTCTAGGTTACAGCATAACTTTCTCAAAAACCGTTAAAAATTTCAAATTTAAAGTTACGAATTGAAAAGGCAAAAAAAGATATTTCTCATCTTTATTTTGCCTTTCTACCGATTACTTTTGGCGTTATTCATGGACGATCACGGGAGTTCCCACTGCTGCCCACTTAAAGAGCCACTCGGCATGATCGAGAGCTACATTGACGCAGCCGTGGCTGACCGGAGTGCCAAAACGGTTATGCCAGTAAGCGCCGTGAACGGCATAGCCCCCGGAATAATACATAGTGTGAGGTACATTGCTAACATCATATCCCGGCCCAGTCATGCGGGTAGATGCGAACTTAGTCTGCACGGCAAAAGTACCGACGCGGGTGGGAGTTGATGCCTTCCCAGTGGAAACAATCACGGCACGCACGGGTTCTTTTCCTTCCCAAGCAACCAGCCTTTGGTTGGAAAGATCGATTTCAATCCAGCGTTTTTCTGATTCTTGCATCTCTAAAATTTTATTGGCAATTTTATCCCGCAGTGCAATTGTGGCGACGGGGGGTGCGGGTTTAGACCAGGATTGTCTTGGTTTGGAGAATGACTGTCTTGGTGTTGTGTAGGGCTGCCTCAATCTGGAAGAGGATTGTCTCGATGCGGGATAATATTGTCTCGATCGGGAAGCGGATTGTCTTTGTGTAGAAGAAGACTGTCTCAATCGAGAAGCGGATTGTCTTAGTGTGGAAGAAGACTGTCTCAATCGGGAAGAAGGCTGTCTCAATCTTACCGTGGACTGAGTTGGTCTTGACAGGGGCTGTCTCGATCTAGTTAAGGGCTGTCTTGGTGTTGTCAAAGTCAAGGACTGTCTCTGTCTGGAAACGGACTCTTTTGGTTTTGACCAGGCAGAGAATGCTGTTAGGGAGATTGCCACACTGACCAATAAAGCTCCAGAACAACGCCACCAAAAAGAAGAAAATATTTTATTCACGATCGCATCCTCCTCACGACAGAATGTTTGCTGTTTAGCAAAAATAAATTTTTAGTCGATCGCAGCGGCTGGTATAGCGCTTTTAAGTTATGGTATATCAGCTGGCAGAGTTATTTGGTAACTGTGGCCTCACCTTTCCAGTTCTTGATAAGATCGCGCAAGCGGGATGCCTTACAGCTTATCCCTTGCCAATCTCCCGTCGCCACTAGCTGTTGGGGAAATAGCTCGCCTGCAAGTCCTACTGCGATCGCTCCAGCCTGTAAAAATTCTGTCGCATTTTCCAGCGTGACGCCACCGGTGGGAATCAGGGGAATATGTCCCAGCGGCCCTTGCAAACTGCGGATATAGCTTGCACCTCCCACTGCTTGAATCGGAAATACTTTCACACAGCTAGCTCCTGCTTGGTGTGCGGTGACAATTTCTGTTGGCGAAAGCGCCCCCGGCACGATGGGCACTCCGGCATCTACCGCCGCCTGAATTAAAGTTAAGTTAACGTGCGGGGTAAAGAGGAATTGGGCACCAGATGCGATCGCCTGCTGCATTTGCTCCCAGTTTAGCAGGGTGCCGGTGCCGATCGTACACTCCGGCAGCTCCGAGCGCAACTGTGCAATTAGCTTTGGTGCTTTGTGGCTGTTCCAGGTAATCTCTATCAAACTCATTCCCCCAGCTGCCACTGCTTTTGCCATCTGGCGACCTAATTCTAAGTCTTGGGCCCGAATGACTGCGATCGCTCGCTGTTGCTGCAACAGCTTTATCCAATACTGATTAGACATTCTCCACATCTACGTTTAGGCATATTTTTATGGTAATTGCTAATTGCTAATTGTTTTTTTTAGCATAAACCATAAACAACGCACAATATATCTTTTTATATAAGACATTTGGGTTGCCAAAGGAGCATAGCTACTTATGCCGACATTGAGCAATCATTCTCCCGAAAGATGGCTTCGCTATAGGCATTTTGTTAGCTTATTCGTGAAAGAATTCAAGGAAATATTTTATGGCATTTTTACGCATAGACGAGTTTTATCCCAATTACCGCAAAAAACTTTTCGGTGGTGATGATATCAAAGGGCTTGCTGTCTATGCAAGTGGAACTGATAGAGAAATTGGCATCGTACTAGATGCTCTTGTCGATTGGGACGGTCGTTTCCAATATTTAGTTATCGACACAAGCAGTTGGGGTTTCGCCAAGAAAGTGTTACTTCCCATAAATAGTTGCCTTGTCGATTACGAAGAACGACGAGTTTATGCCGATGGCATTAACAAACAAAAAATTCAATACTTACCCGATTACTACAGTACCGAACAGGTGGATGAAGATTATGAAGAGCAAGTAAGACTAATTTATGAGATGCAGGATGCTAACTATTTACTTGCCGAACAGAAACAAACCATATCTTATCATCATTAATCATCGGCCATCGGTCAACCGCTGCAAGGATTTTGGATTTGAGATTGGCTTTGTGAAACTTGTCAATCAAACAGGTAAAAATGCTAGAAATTCGCTGTTTTATGCCTAATGACATAGGACTCTGACAAATAATTCAGCCTTGGGTATCTTTCCATAGAAAGAGGCATAGAACTAGCGAAAACTTCTAGCATTTTTGTGTAGAATTGGAGAACTATTGCATGGCTCTTCTAAAAATCGAAAATTATTATCCCAATTACCGCGAAGAACTCTTTGATGGCGATGACATCAAAGGAGTTGATGTCTATGCTGATGGCACCGATGATAAGATTGGCAGCGTGACAGATGTGCTAGTGGATGAAGACAGCGGACGTTTTCGCTATTTCGTCATCGATACAGGCTTTTGGGTATTCGGAAAGAAAGTATTGCTACCGGTGGGCCGTTCGCGTATTGATGAGAACGACGAGCGCATCTATGCGATCGGTCTGACAAAACAGCAAGTAGAAAATTTAGCTGAATTCAACGACCTCGAACGGATTGATTACGATTATGAAGATCGGGTAAGAGGAGTTTATCGTCCGCAAGATACCGATCGCTCCGATTATGTAGCTGACGATCGCAATAGCTACAACTACGAACAAGAACCAAATCTGTACGGTATCAACGAGCAAGATCACCAAAGCATCAGACTCTACGAAGAACGCTTAATTGCTAACAAAGCACGTCGCAAAGTTGGTGAAGTAGCAGTTGGCAAGCGCGTGGAAACCGAAACGGCAAAAGTTTCAGTTCCCATTGAAAAAGAGCGCGTTATCGTTGAACGCACTACCCCAGCAGATGTGGGTACGCCAGTTACCCCAGGCCAAGTAGACTTCCGGGAAGGGGAAATGGCACGTATGGATATCTACGAAGAAACTCCCGATATTCGCAAAGAAGCTTTTGTGCGGGAGCAAGTTACCGTCAGGAAGGAAATCGATCGCGATACCGTGGACGCGCAAGAAACCATTCGTCGCGAAGAGTTAGATATCGACACCCAAGGCAATCCGGTTGTACGGAACCCTCGTAACATATAGGTTCTGAACTGAAAAAGATGGCAACCGA
>NZ_JACJUP010000656.1:0-3909 GCF_014748295.1 Planktothrix sp. FACHB-1355
CCAGGCGGAGAAGTTTATCGATCGAGTGAAGTACCTGGAGCCTTACCCCTTTATGAAAGCCTTCTAGTTTTCGAGAATTTCCCCGATTTATCTATCCTAGAATCTGCCAATTTAACTATTGATATAGTTAATTACCGTTTTCAAGGCGCACAAACAAAATACGCCCTGACTTTGCTAGTTAGTCCGGTGGCGGAATTAAGGTTGCAAATTGTCTATGATAGACGCCGTTTTGATGGAAATAGCGTTAGCAACATTTTGGCACATTTCCAAACTTTGCTGCGGGAAATTATTAGTAATCCAGAACAAAATCTGGCAACGCTTTTAGAAAAAATTCCAGTCAGCGAAATTCCGCAAGTTAAATCTGTAAATAAAAGCGATCGCCAAAACTTCCCAACGGCTTTTTTAGCGCCGCGTACCCCCGTAGAAGAATTACTGGCAGCCATTTGGACACAACTTCTCGGAGTCGATCGCGTAGGAATTAACGACAGCTTTTTTGAATTAGGCGGACATTCCTTACTGGCTACGCAAATTATTTCTTGCGTGCGCGATACCTTTGGTGTAGAATTGCCCCTGCGCCACTTGTTTGAAGTACCTACCATAGCAGCTTTAGCCGCACAAATTGAAACGGCGATGAAAGCGGTAAAAGGAGAAGGAAAGCACAAGAAATTAGCTGAAGTTCCTCCCATAAAACCCGTTTCTCGAAATGTCGAGTTACCTTTATCTTTCGCACAGGAACGATTGTGGTTTATCGATCAATTAGAACCTGGCAACTATGCTTATAATATTCCCGCCGCCGTGCGTATTGTGGGGGAACTGAATCTAACGGCGTTGGCAAAAAGCCTCAGCGAAGTGGTGAAACGACACGAAACTCTGCGAACTACTTTCACCACTGCGAACGATCGACCGATTCAAGTTATCGATGCGATCGGGAATTTCCAATTGTCGGTTTTAGATTTCACCACAATGGAAAATCCAGAATCCTCAAGTAAAAATTTCATGCTTGCGGAAGCACAAAAACCATTTGATTTAGAGAAAGGGCCATTGTTGCGAATTACTCTGCTACGGTTGAATTCAGCAGAACATATATTAGTGCTGACAATCCACCACATTATCTTTGATGGTTGGTCGATCGGGGTATTGATTCGAGAAGTAGCTGCACTTTATGAAGCGTTTTCCACTGGAAAAGCTTCTCCGCTGCCAGAATTGCCGATCCAGTACGCGGATTTTGCAGTTTGGCAGAGAAATTGGTTGCAGGGAGAAGTTTTGGAAACGCAATTAGCTTACTGGAAACAGCAATTGAGCGGTAATTTACCAGCGTTGCAATTGCCTGTCGATGGCTTCGCCTCGGCCTTCGGCCTACGTCCGCGTGGCAATAATACTTTTCAAGGTGCAACCTATTCTTTTACGCTTCCCGCGACTTTATCTTCAGATCTTAAAACGCTTAGTCGCAAAGAAGGCGTTACCCTATTTATGACCATGCTGGCAGCTTTTCAAACGCTGCTATATCGCTGGACGGGTCAGGAAGATATCCTTGTTGGCACTGATGTTGCCAATCGAAACCGCCGCGAAACTGAATCTTTGATTGGGTTTTTTGTTAATATTTTAATTCTGCGTACTTCCTTGGCTGGCAACCCTAGTTTTCGAGAATTATTGGGGCGTGTTTTACAGGTAACTTTAGGAGCATACGCTCACCAAGACTTGCCTTTTGGCAAATTGGTAGAAATTCTGCGACCGGAGCGATCGTCCATACACACGCCTTTGTTTCAGGTGTTATTTGTGATGCAAAATGCTCCCATGCCTCCCTTAGAATTAGCTGGTTTAACTCTTAGCTTTGTAGAAGTCGATCGCCAAACTACGAATTTCGATTTAGCTTTATTCATCACAGAAACAGAGCGAGGAATCGTTGGCACTTGGAACTACAGTACAGACCTTTTCGATGCCGCTACTATTATTCGCATCTCGAATCATTTCCAAACGCTACTAAATAGTATTGTGGCTCAACCAGATGCGCGGTTATCAAATTTAGAGATATTCTCCGAAGCTGAAAAGAAACAACAAGCGATGGAAAAACAAGAACGGAAAGAATTTAAATTCAAAAAATTCAAGAAAGTGGCACCGAAAGCGGTCAGCTTCTTGGAAGAGAAATTGGTTAAAACAGAGTATCTGTCTGCTGGGGAAACGCTGCCTTTGGTAATTAAGCCAAATGTTGACGATCTTGATGCGATCGACTGGGTTAAAAACAATCGAGAATTCTTAGAAAGCAAATTACTCGATCGCGGTGCAATCCTTTTTCGAGATTTTCAGTTAGATTCCGTGTCTGACTTTGAACAGTTCGCCGGAACTATTTGCCCGGAATTATTCGGCGAGTATGGAGACTTACCGCGTGCGGGAGTCGGCGGCAAAGTTTACGGTTCTACGCCTTATCCGTCTGACAAAGCTATCTTGTTTCATAGTGAAAGTTCTCACCTGCATTGTTGGCCGATGAAAATTTGGTTTTTCTGCGTACAACCAGCACAAAAAGGTGGAGAAACGCCGATTGTAGATTGCCGAAAAATTTATCAGATGCTCGATCCGAAATTGCGATCGCATTTCGAGAAAAAGCAATTAATGTATGTCCGCAACTACACCGAAGGTTTGGATGTAAGCTGGCAAGAATTCTTCCACACTGAAGACAAAAAAGTTGTTGAAGAAGCTTGCAAAAAAGCGAAAATTGAGTTTGAATGGAAAGATGGAAATAATTTGAGAACTCGGAAAATTGCCCAGGCAATAGCCAAACATCCCAAAACGGACGATGCAGTATTTTTCAACCAAATTCTGTTGCACCACATATCCTGTTTAGATCCAGCAGTCCGCGAATCTTTATTATCTTTGTTTGGGGAAGATAACCTGCCGCGCAATGTTTATTACGGTGATGGTTCTCCCATTGAAGATTCGGTCATGGCAGAAATTCAAGCAATTTATCGAGAAGCGACGATTAGTTTTCCTTGGCAACAAGGAGATGTTTTGATGCTAGATAATATGCTAGCCGCACACAGCCGAAACCCTTACGTTGGGCCGCGCAAAATTGTGGTAGCGATGGGCGAAATGTTCGACAGTAAAGACCTTGTAAGCAAAGAGATGGAGAAAGTATATGCCAACTAAAACTATTAGCGGTTTTCGTCTTTCTCCTCAGCAAAAGCGTCTTTGGTTGTTGCAGCAAGACGGCTTTTCTACCCAGGCTAATTGCGCTATCCTTTTGGCAGGGAATCTTCAGCCAAAAATTTTAAAACTTGCCTTAGAGAAAATTGTGGAAAGGCATGAAATTTTGCGGACAAATTTTCGACGTTTACCGGGTATGAAAACTCCGGTTATGGTTGTAGAAGATAGCAGCGATACTTTGTGGCGCGAGATCGATTTAACTGATTGTAAACCAGAGGAACAGTTAGCCAAGATTGAAGATATTTTTCAATGGGAAAGACATCAAGATTTTAAATTTGAAAAAGAAGCGTTGTTGCGTTCAAGCTTGATAACGCTATCGCCAGAAAAGCATATTTTGACGATTAACTTGCCTGCGCTTTGTGCTGATAGTTGGACACTCAATAATCTAGTTAGAGAAATCGGCAATTCCTACACTGCTTGCTGGCAAGGTGAGGAATTAGACGATGAGGTTGTGCAGTACGTCCAATTTTCAGAATGGCAAAATCAATTACTGGAAGATCAAGACGCAGAGACAGGTAAAAATTATTGGGAACAGCAGGATTTTTCTAATCTAGCTGCGTTGAAACTTCCTTTGGAAAATGCCTCTTTTGGCAAAAACGAATTTCAACCGGAATGTTTGACTTGCGATCTCAATTGTGATGTTACAGAAAGGATTGAATCGCTGGTACAAAAGTATGAGATTTCGGCTGATGTGTTCTTCCTGACTTGTTG
>NZ_JACJUP010000657.1:0-3801 GCF_014748295.1 Planktothrix sp. FACHB-1355
GATCGCACTCTTTGAGAAACTCTTCCGCTTCAATTTTTCCATTAAAGAAATCTTTAGCTTTCTGAAGCAAGTATCCACCAGAGTCAAACCCTATAGATTTGATAATAAACGTAGTTACTGGGGAATTCTTAATATCGTAAGGAGAATCTTTATTGCGACCCTTAGCCAAAAGCTCTAATACCTCACTTTCCAGTTCATTTTTGGGTTGATAGCCTTCATCGATATTGGGGATAAAATGCTGCAATGCAGCTGATTTTACATTTATATCAGGTAATTCTCCCATCATAGTAGAAAGAGGAATATCCCTTCCCATGCGATAGGAAAGCGCCTCCAGGATAGCGATCGTAGTGAGCTTACTTCCCAAATAAAGCTTAGCTACTTCCAGATTTTTTCTAGTTCTTTCCAGCATATTGCGGTAAGTTTCCTCATTGGGTTCGCCCATAAACTGCTGAAAAACCAGTTCTGGTTTGAGGAAGTTCATAAATCCTTCCATTTTTTGCAGAGATTTTCGGTATACCTGCACCGTGTAAGAATTGGCGTTGGGAAGTTCGTGGTTTGTTTCCGGTAAAAGATTCCAGGTATTATCTAAAAAATCAGCAGAGTTAGTAGAGGCAAAATTCTCCACATCTCGGTTTGCCAAGCGCACAGCTCGCTTCACCACCTCACAGGTTTCGGCATCTGTCCAGCCGAAATTGAACTGCTTGTTAGCATTGATCAAGCGCTGGTAGAGCATATCCATAGCGCTGAAACCGGATTCCAGCTTCGGACGAAAAGGAATTGTCGCCTCGATACAGGCGGCGATTTGCGCGATTACACTAGGAGAAAGAAACGGCTTGAGACATTTGGCCGCGATCGCTGCACTCAGAAATTCATTTTGTCCTGCGAACGGAGAAAGCGTCTGACCGGGAGAAAACCCGAATACCGTCGATACAATCTCAAACATTAAATCCTTGGTCAGTTGAGTAGAGTCTCGAATCACGAGCTGTCCCCGAACGTCCCTGACAAAGGGAGTAATGTAACTGCTAATGTTGAAACTGACGCCTTGATCTACTTGCACGTACACCAGGTCGTGAAACAGAGCTGCCAAGACCTCAATCGGATGTTCCTCGCCGCCGACGTCAAAAATGTGTTCTGGAGTGTGGAAATAGCGCCAAGGGCCAGTCATGGTTTGGATAATCAGTTCGGCGATCGGCTCAACTTCAGTCCTTGTAATTTGACTTCCTAGCTCATTAATGGCCCAAACTAAACTATTTAGGCATCTTTCCTGAGCTTCTTTAAGTTCCATATCGGTCTCCCCGTTGTCCCTGATACAAGTGCATGGTATCAAAGGCATCCACAAAAACGCCATCTGCAACTTATTCACTTAAGCATTTGCTCCTCTCTAAATCTGTTCACCCTGCTAAGATTGACGGAAATTACCCATTTCAACAACCGACTTCCGGAATGAGCGCGTAGAGGGGTTTGACACACCAGCTAAAGCAGTGCTTCTGTCCTCCTCGTATCGCCGCCCCGATCGCATAGCCCCATTTAGCACTAAAGTTAGTCCTGGGGACTCTAGCACCCTGACTTAAAGTTTAGGAAATCGATAGAATATATCCCCGTCGGCATCCACTTCCGGAACTGCACCAAAGGTGTTAATCTGCTGTTCTAAGTACTGCTGAGCTAGCTGTGGCTCAACTTTAGCAGTGGCAGCTAGCTGGATTAGAGAAATGCGGCTATTTTGCTCTTTTAGCAATTGATAGAAAGCATTTTGCAACTGCTGTTGCTGGTGAGAAGTTGCAACTGTCCTCAAAATCAGTAAGACTGGTATACCAGCCAGAGTCAGCAAAAATATCAACTCAATAATTGCCATAATCTGACATCTAGTAAGGGTAATTTTAGATTTTAGATTTCAGATTGAGATACCATCTCTAAACCGCCATCATCAATTGAAAATTTTAGCTGTTCAATCTGGGCTTTTCCGACTAACCAGCTTTCTTTGCATAAGTCGGATAAAAGTTTTGTTTTTGGGTTAATAAATAAAAGGAAACAGCCTTTTTGTGTTTTGCTGATAAGCCTTGTAATCTTCACCGAACCTTGCTGCGAGCATTTCTTCCTCGATCGCAATTCTGTTGCCCAGCCAAACTGCACAAACCAAGCCCAGCAACATAAAGCTAGCAAAGCTTTGCAGCATTGTGCAATATCCCGCAAAAAGTAAAACATAGCTTAGATAAATTGGGTGACGCACGATACTGTAAATGCCTGTTGTTACCAGCCGATGATCGGGCTTAATCGCGATCCTGTCAAAAAATCCTTTCAGCGTGCGAATTGCCACTTGATTAATAATTATGGCGACTGCGATCGCCATAATTCCAACAATCCCTGATAAAGTGCGATCGGCGGGATTGGTGACAGCCACAGAGAGCGAAAATTCAAACAGCGCTAACCAATGCACCACTAATAGACCGATAAATTGCACAACCAAAGCCCAACGACCGGAAGTGCGCTTATATTGCTCATCTTCTGTAGTTTTGGTCAGTTTGCCATATCTAACAGCACGCCAAATTGTGGCCATAAAGAAGATCGCATAGGCGTGCAATAAAAAAATTACTTGCCACTGCTGCATCGCACCAAATAAAACTGCTGGCAGCACAATCAATATGGCAAGCATCCCCACCAATACCACACTTAACTGTATAGCTCTGACAAAACTGCTCATAGTTACAGAAATGGTAGGTGGTGAAGGAAATTTCAAATTTAAGATTTCAGATGACAAATTCAATTTTTCAATTGGCCATCTAAAATTTTCAATCTGAAATTCCCCATTAATCTCTATATTAACTTTCTTTGAGTCGCACGACGAACAAGCAGCGAGTCTAAGCTACCTGTGGTTGAATGAGATTTTCCGCACCTTCGATCGCCTTAGCGGACTCAATTTTATCGCCCTGCCGGAGCTTTTCCAACACTTCTTTCCCTTCGATTACGAAGCCAAAGACGGCATAGCGACCGTCCAGCAAGTTGAGACCGGCTGGTGTCAGTTCTGGTTCAAACAGGAAAAAGAAAAACTGAGAAGAACCGCCATTCGGTTCAAATTCGGGTCTAGCCATTCCCAAGGCACCGTAAGCGGAGAAAGGCAGCACGGGTTTATCCAGATAACGACCGGCGTCTTCGAGGGTAATGCCGTAGGTGGGCGCTTCGTCTCCCCTAACCAGAATTTCTAGAGGAATAGCGCGATACTTTCCAGTAGATGGATCGATGAAACCCTGCTCTGGGCCTGCGGGGTCTCCGGTTTGCAGGTAGTAAGATTCTTCGGCACGGATGAACGGCAAACCGTCGTAAAAGCCGCGCTGTACTAAATCGACGAAGTTACCGGCAGTAACGGGGGCACTATAGCCATCCACAACGATGGTGAGATTGCCCTTGTTGGTGACCATTTCCACAATGGCACGACCTTTGAGTTGGGGCAGGTTGCTGTACTCAGCTGGCACTTCAAAGGGGTATTTTTGTACCATTGTGTATTCCAGCAGGCCAACTTTATCGAGCAGCTTTGCCCGCTCTTGGGAGATTAGTTCTTTATCCTTGGCTTCGAGGGCAGCTCGGATATCCGCCAGACCTGCTTTCAGGTCTGCGATCGCAGTTTCTGCTTCGGCTTTGCGTTCTTCAGGAACGCTGGCTAGCAGTTGGTCTTGCCGATCGGTCAAAATCAATGATGCCTTGCTGATATCTGAAGAGATAGCACTCCAACGGCGATTAGACCGCAGTTGGGTAGAAATGTCTTCCAAACTCGCTTGCAGTTCGCGCACCGGCTGGTTGTCTATGGGT
>NZ_JACJUP010000658.1:0-3838 GCF_014748295.1 Planktothrix sp. FACHB-1355
ATTTACTGGCGGATTTGCTACGCTCTGTAACATCACTTTAGACAAGGCCACTGGATCTCCAATTGGTACTAAAGGCCCATATTTGCCAGCTTCTAGAATTTCTTTTGGCCCACTGGGGCAATCGGTGGAAATCACAGGACAGCCGCAAGCCATCGCTTCAATCAAGACTGTGGGCAATCCTTCCCAACGAGAGGAAAGAATAAAGGCGGTAGCATGACGCATATAAGCATAAGGATTGGGTAGAAAACCGGGCAGAGAAACATCTTCAGCAATGCCTAGTTTGTCGATCGCGTCCTCTAATTCTGGGCGTAATTCTCCTTCGCCTAAAATTAGTAACCGAGCCATAGCTTGCTTTCTGAATAATGCAAAAGCTTGGATGAGAGTGGAGAAGTCTTTCTGGGTCGATAATCTTCCTACAGCTAAAAATACAGGGAGAGAATCTTTTTGAAACCAGGGATGATCGACAGGAGCGTTAGCTTTGGCGAGCAATTCGCGATCGACAACAGGATTGTAGATAGTCATTACCTTCCCGGCGGGGAGACGCAGTTGCTGTTCTAGATCCAGCGCTACACCTTTTGATACTCCGACGATCGCATCTGCACTGGGATAAAGCAATTGCATAAACGGTTTGACAAACCTACCGCGTATAAACTTGGATTGAGCAGCTGATAAAGTATTGTGTTCTACCGCTACCAATCGAGTTTTGGTACCAGCCAAATTTCTCGCCAACAATGCCACTACGTTGGCATGATCCATATGCGATAGTAACGCCGTCGGTCTGTTTTCTCGTAAGTAACGCGATAAAGGCAGCATAGCTTTTAAAACTCGTCCTGCTGCTAAGTTAATCATCCGCACTGACTTTGGGACTAGCTCCAAATATGGGCCTTCTGCATCAGCTAGCACGAGATCCAAAGGCACATCTTTTTCTGCCATCCCTTTCAACAAATTAATCGCTACCCGTTCCGCCCCACCCCCATACAAATTAGGGAGAAAAAAAGCAATCGGTTTCATTTTAGATGCTGCGCTCATTTGGCCTTTTCCTTTAGGACTTCATCTATCAACAATTCCCATTTTTTTACTACCTTATCTAAGCTAAAGCGATCGACCGCTTCGGAAGCACGGGAAGCTAAGCGGGCTCTCTCTTCTGGATCGGACATCAAACGATCCATTGCGGAAGTAAATGCCGATACATCTCCATTGGGAACTAAAATTCCATCTATGCCATCGCGGATAATCTCTTGTGGCCCGCTAGGGCAATTCATGGAAACAACTGGCAATCCACAAGAGAGCGCTTCAAACAAAACTGCTGGTAATCCTTCCCAACGAGAAGACAAAACAAAGAGTTTGGCACTTTTTAACATCCCAATCGGATTGGCAGTTAATCCAGGAAAGAGAACTTGATGAGTTAAGCCTAACTTTTCTCGCAAGTCTTCTAGTTCTCGCCGCAGTTCTCCTTCTCCAAAGATCAGTAATTGCCAATCTGGATATTTATCGGCAATTTTTTGGAATGCTGGTAATAGAAGATCGAAACCTTTTTGATAAGTTAATCTCCCGATTGCGATCGCCCATTTTTTCTCTGGATCGGCTCCTGGAGGTAAATCGCTCTTTATCGGCTCATCTTTAATAGGTTGAACTGGGTTATAGATGACCGCTCTTTTGTTTTTAGGCAACCAGTCAAAATAAGCATCTACTCCATCACTGACACTCACAACTTTAGCCGCCATTGGATAAGTAAAACGCCGCAATTTACTCCATAAATTTTGCGTTTCCGCGATCGGATTATTCTGTTCGCTCACCAAGATGGGATACTTGGTATTGAAGAGCGCTAACAGCGTCAATATATTCGTTGTATCCAAGAAGGAGATTACTACCTCTGGCTGAAGCGATTGAATGGTTTTTCTCAATACCCAAAGACGATAGAGGTTATTCCACACCGCATGAATGGGTGTGGGAGAGTTGGCGGCAATATTCAAAGATAGCCTATTGACTCCCTTGGACAGTTGATAAAAATCCCTTTCGATTCCAGCGATTGTGACGATAGAAACGTCATAACCTTTTTTCATCAAGCCTTCAGCCACTAAAACTAAGGCTCGTTCAGCACCGCCGCAAGAAAGGGATGGAGTTACTAAAGTTATCCGCATTTTTTTGGGTTCGCTTTTATTAATCATTGTGATATTTATGCCAAATTCAATCTTTATTGCTGATTTATTTCTTTGCTTAATTTCTTTTGCTTTCTCAGGTGAATTTCCCCATTAATCAGCATGAATGAGAAGCAGAACATATAGACAACACTTGTAGACAAAGCAATGCCTTTGATTCCCATCCACTCCATAAACAGGTAATTACAAGCTATATTTACGACTAAATTCAGCGCCGAAACTTGCATCAATAAGTGATTCATCTTCATCGCCGAAACTAATCTTACCACCAAAATGTTGGCAATATAAAATGGTATTTGTAAAGCATAACAAATTTGAATTGCCGATACTAAACTGGTATCACTAGCATGAAAAGAACCTCTTTGGAAAAGCAGATGTATGAGCGGCTCAGACACAGCGATGAATAACACCGTCATTGGCACAGTTACACCAAAGATCAGCCGCAGGTAATGTCCAAGGGTATGCTCTACACTTTTCCAATCTTGATGGGCGATCATTTTGGAAAAATAGGGAATCACAGCTGTGCTTAATGCAGTGGAAGCTATAGTAATTGGCAAAAGAACGAGACGCTTACCATAAAGCAATGCGGCGACGCTTCCAGGTGCTAGCATTGCTGCCATTGATTGATCTACTAAACTACAACTAGACATTAAAAAAGCTCCGGCAATCATCGGAGCGTATTGGCCTATTACTTGACGCAGGTTTTCATCAAATCCATACCATTTGGGTATTAATGAAATCTGTTGTTTGTGCAGCGCCATTCCTATGACGATCATTTCCAGTAATTGCCCTGCCACTAAACCACAAGCCAAGGAAAAAACATCCCAAGAATGAAATAGTAACATAAACAGGATAGTCATAGCTGGGGTAAGAGTTTCCGCAACAGCCGCTAACGCAAAACGTTCTCCAGCGTTCAAAACGGCAGCCCAGACAGTCAGAATACCGCTGAATATGATACTAGGTGCGAGTGCCCACAGCAGTTTGTAAGTTAGGTCTAACTTTTCGGGATGGAATCCTGACGCTATTTTTGGCAAAAGGAAGGGCGCACTTGCCAGCATAATTAGCGTGGTGATTGCTAGCAGCCCACAACTCCAGACAATCGCCCCAGAAAATAGTTTTTGCGCTGCCTCTTTACCTTCCTTTTCTCGCACTTGAATGTAGGTAGGAATGAGAGCCGCATTAAAAGAACCCGCCACCACATTGGTGATAAAAGAAGGTAGCACAAAAGCCATTAAAAAGGCATCAAGACTATCCGAAGTTCCGAAGTTCCACGCAACTACTAACTCCTTGAAAGTAGATATTAATTTAGCAAAGCCTAATCCTACTCCCACTATTAAAGTTGCTGCCAAAATTTTGCGATTTGTAGAACCGCTGCTTAACTTATTCCAAAAGGTAAGGGATTTTTGATATAGCCCATTTTTCATTTTAAATAACCCCGGGTTTTCTATCTTTCAGATTCTGGCTTAGTTGCGTTTATGAATACGAACCGCAGAAGTTACTTAGGTTAATTTCAGAGCAACTTTCGTACTACTCCTATTTTACCCACATCTTAGTTCGTCCAGGAACTAGCGCACCCTAAAAAATAGTTCCCCTGAATAATTAGACGATTCTCCACTGCCAGCGATTATAACATTTCGCAATAAAGAGTTATAACCTGTTGTTGCTGACCAGACATTTTT
>NZ_JACJUP010000659.1:0-3908 GCF_014748295.1 Planktothrix sp. FACHB-1355
TGATATTCTGGATAAACTTATTACAAATATTAATATCAATTTCTTGTACTAAACAGTCACCTGAGTTGGAAACTTGAGAAACTCTATGTTTTTTCTCTAACTTAGAACGGAAATTAAATTTATTGAGATCTTCTCCTAATTCTTCAGCCAACTTTTCCCATAACTTAGCTGCTTCTTTTTTAATGTGGGATTCGCTACAATTAAAATCTTTAGCAATTTGAGGATATTTTTTTCTTTGCCAAGCGCCCGTTAGTATTGCTTCCTGTATAGGTGTGAGATGTTGTCCAGTGTCATTAAAAATCAAGTTATCAGCCCACTGTAATATATCTTCAATATTATTCATATCTAGATACGGATAGATATTTGTGTAATATATCCTACCAAATCCTACTTTGTCAACCGAATTGTACCAAATCCTACTAAATTTTTTCAGGATACTTAGAAAAATTGGGTGCTAAAGCATACGATATTGAGTTGTCTATTAAAGCTAACAATGATAATATCTAAATTATCAAATCGATAAATTAATCGAAATTAATATGTCCAATTTCTTTTTTCCCGAACCTCAACAAAGTTGGGAATATAACAATCCAATAAACATTTTACCCGTAAGTTCAAATGTACTCAATATAGCCTTGACTTGTGTTCAAACTGAATTACAAAAATTTTTCGCCTCGCCCACTGCCTTAGAAAAACTAGATCGAGTCTTTGATATTACCGAGCGAAACGCGGCTCATATATTGATTAAAAATTCCGCAGTCGGCATTTTTAATCAAATTCCCCATCTGCAAATTGTCGAAGATGTAGCTATGAATGGGGCGCAGGGAGCCTTTTCGCAAGCTACAAACACCATCTATTTATCAGATTCCTTGCTGCGCCGTGACAGTCTGAAAGTTCAAGAGGTTCTGCTTGAGGAACTAGGACACAAGTTTGATACTTTGCTCAATCCGGGTGGGGATACTTGTGGAGATGAGGGAGAGTTATTTAAGGACGTTGTTTTGGGTTTTCCTCTGAGTCAGCCAGAGTTGCTACGGATTCAGACAGAGAATGACTTCAGCACTGTTGTCATTGATAATCAGGTTATCTCTGTTGAACAAGCCCAGAATAGCATATTAGCTGATGCAATCGTATCTAATGACGATGGTGTTTATGTCAGACGTTCTGATGGGAGCAAATTTTTACCTAATGAAAAATGGACAGATATTGTTTATACGGGAACGAAAGGAACCTGGTTTGCCGATGTAACGGGAGATGGTAAAGCTGATGCAATCGTCTCTAATGACGATGGAGTTTATGTTAGGCGTGCTAATGGCACTGGCACGGGATTTTTACCTAATGAAAAATGGACAGACATTGTTTATACGGGAACGAAAGGAACTTGGTTTGCTGATGTAACGGGAGATGGTAAAGCTGATGCAATCGTCTCTAATAATGATGGAGTTTATGTCAGGCGTGCTAATGGCAATGGCACGGGATTTTTACCTAATGAAAAATGGACAGACATTGTTTATACGGGAACGAAAGGAACTTGGTTTGCTGATGTAACGGGAACTGGTAAATACCAACTTCCTTACCCAGACGGTAAGACTTATCAAGTTACCCAAGGAAATAACAACGGAACCAGCCACTCCGATCAGTTTAACCGCTATGCCTGGGATTTTAATATGCCTGAAGGCAGTACAGTAGTTGCTACAAGAGCTGGTAAAGTAGTCAGTCTATACGAAGGTTCTCAAACGAGAATATCTTCTCTAAACGGTTGGTCACAATACACCAACTATGTACTTATCGATCATGGAGACGGAACATCGGCTGTGTACCTTCACTTAAAATATAATAGTGTACTGCCAAATGTAGGCGATTATGTAAGTCAAAACCAGCCAATTGCTCAAAGTGGTAAAACTGGATATGTACTTGGCACTCCAGGCGATCATTTACACTATTCAGTTCAAAAAACTCCCATTAACATTCCTGCTGGTGGTTTTAGCAACAAATCAGGAAATTATGTTACTGAAAGCCTACCAAGTTCTTTCTCAGATCCAGATGTCTTGAGCAAAAATTCTAATGGCGTACCTACTTATCCTAACTACTATACTTCGTAGGTTGTTAGGATCGACAACTAATATACCAATCCCAAAGTAGTAGGGTACGTCACCTTGCATTTTTTTACCAAAGCGATTAATTATCGTAGGTGACCCGCCCGACATTTGTTGGTAATCAAATCGCACGTTGCGCCTGATAAGAAAGTCGGTATTTTCTACCGAACAAGAAACCGGTTTTTTCCAAAAAATCCTGTTTCTGTGCTGAAGTGCTATACCAAAAGAAAGCCAAGCAATTAGCTCTAAACGAGATCTTGCACCAAAGTTTTCACCCGCCAGGGGTTTAAACCCCTGGCTAATAGCGCAAGTCCGTTTTAACGGACTAATCTTTTCTACCAGTCCACTTCAGTGGACTTTCGCTATTAGGCGGGGACTTGAGTCCCCGGCGGGCGTGGACAACACCGCCGATTAAGGCATCTTTTAATACCAGTCGCGTGCAGGTACAGGTGCAAGATGTTGTCAGCGCATACCCACTAGAATAAAATTCCTCAAATTACCCAAAATGATTACTGAATTAGACCGAGTTGCTTTAACCACCGATTTACCAGAATATAATTTAAAAACAGGCGATATTGGCACTGTGGTATTAGTACATCAAGAAGGTTTGGGATATGAAGTAGAATTTATGACAGTCACCGGACAAGCTATTGCAATTATTTCATTATTTAGTTCTCAAGTGCGTGCGATCGGTGACAGAGAAATCGCCCAAGCGCGAGTTCTCACATAATCATTAATTTGTTTGGTTAGGCGTCGCTCTATTCCGCAGCTTTTGCTAACAACTCCTGAACCCAAATTCTATCCTGTTCTGATAAAGCAGGAACGATTTCAGCAGTGTAATCAATCCGATAATCATAACCTGCCTTATCATAAATTTCCGTAAATAATTGCTGTAAATTAACAGTTGGCTCAATATCTTCCGAACGCAAAGGCAGGTAAAAGCTAGGAAGAGAATCTTTGAAACTAAAAGCATATAATTCAGCTTGCGGTCGATGAGTATGCCTGCTAATTAAAACTCGATAATTTGACTGAATATCAGCTTCTAAAATTGGCATCGGTTGGAAGCTTCGGATTAAATCAATTTCTACTAAATTTGTTAAACTTCCTAAAATACGCTGACGTTTTTGGAGATAACTATCTCTTCCTTCACCAGCACGTTTATTAACAGGAGATAAAATTTCAATTACAGTAATAACTGAACCTGTGCTTCTGTCTCTTACCTCTAAGTAATTTTGCTTAATTTTTTCCGGGATCGGGACATTAACTGCGATCGGTTGAACGGGAGATGAAGCAACTGCTACAGCGATTTGAGAAGGGGATTGATTAATATTGGACGATTGACGTTTAACCGCTAGATCGGGAACACCCACTAATATAGAATTATCACCATTAGAGCTATTAATTTCATAAATGCGCTTTTCAATGGCAATTTCATACTTAGGACGAACTTGAGGAACTAAAGAATCTGCAAGGGCTACAATTAACCGACTATGAACTTCCGGCCAAAAACTAGGATTTTCTAGATAAGGGTCAAAGCCTGGAAAAGGTGAAGGCATTGGTTTACCTCCTATCAATGCGACTCTGGATTTAGTAATATAAACTAATTATAGCAGTCTACAACTAAATAGGAAGCTTATGCTCCAAGCAAAAAACAAACTCACTCTGGATGAATTTCTCGCCCTACCAGAAGGCGATGTAACTTACGAATTAATCGATGGTGAAGCAATAGCAAAAATGTCACCGAAATTTTTTCATTCCAGACTCACAAAGGCACTACTGAGATTGCTGGAAAACTGGGGTCAAGATAAGGGAGAA
>NZ_JACJUP010000066.1:0-11931 GCF_014748295.1 Planktothrix sp. FACHB-1355
CACATTGCCAACATCCTCTCACTCCAAACCGAGCCAAAATGCTCGATTTCCAGAAAATTGGCATTTTGAGGAGTTGGTTTGTAAACCCGAAAAGCTCGCATTATCCCAAGGGTGGCCGCACTTTCCAGAGGACTGATAAAACTGGTATCCCGATCGAGAAAATAGGGCTGTTTTGTCCAATGGTTAATTTGAGAGACATTCAAGAAATAGCAGCCAGCGTGGGGATTGGTGGCGCGACTGAAAGTTACCTGGGTGCCCATAATTTGACCCGCCAGTTCCGGTTGCTCTTGTAGATTCTGAAATTTAGCTGTTAGCTGGGGTGCCAAGTTGCCGTCAATGTAAGTTTTTTGGTTGCCTTCAAAAGAAGAGATTTCATACCGATTTGGTTGTAGCAAGCACATATCTCCAGCTTTGTTGCTAAACCACTGAAGTTTGACAAAAAACCAAGGATCGTGCAGGATCAGGTCGTCTTCCATGTAGCAGAAGTATTCATAGCTACCAATGCAGTCTCTCAGTAGTGCCTGACACTCAAAGCCCAACAGCTGGGGCTCGGATTTGCTGCGGTAATGTTTGTAGAAATGTGACGGCAGCGGAACTCGATCGAGAAGGTGACTATCCTTAGTAGTACATATAACTATATCTATGCTGTGAGCTTGCGACTGATTCGCAGGCAAGGCAGCACCCCTAGCAATGTCTATGCTGTTCTGGGATTTGCCAAATACCCGATGCAAACTTGTAATACAAGCAGCGATCGCCTCGATGCGCGGCTGTGGATCTTTACCTTGGGAACCGTGCTTGCCTCGATCGCTGGGGTTGAAGTAGTGAGGAATGGTGAATAAAATCCGCATAAGCTTTGTTGTAAGAGTGCCTTTGCTTTCATCTATACAAGTTGCCACGCAACTTGTGGGATCGAGACTTTTTCAAGTGTTATATTAAGCGGTTGATGACGATTTTTGCTTTCTTTTTGTTAAATTAGCAACCTGAGCGATGAATCAGTACGATTTTACCGGAGTTGAAGAATGGAACCGAATTGAGGGATGGTTTGATTTGTCCGAAGCGATCGCCATCCAAAAATTTGTCAAACAATTACCCCCCGGAGCCAACTTAGTCGAGCTAGGATCGTACAAGGGACGCAGCGGTGTAGCAATTGCATCTGTGTTACCGCCAAACGGTGTCCTGTACTGCGTCGATCATTTTCAAGGCTCTGAAGAACACAAAAAATCTAATATAGATACCAGTAACTTACTGGAGACTTTTACCAAGAATATTGAACGCTTTGGAGTTAAAGATAAAATTTATACTTTGCAAATGAGTGCTACGGAAGCGTCAAAAAAATTCGAGCCGGAATCGATCGACCCGATCCTACTCGACGCTGCCCACGATTACGATTCGGTCAAAGCAGATTTGCTAAATTGGTATCCCAAGCTAAAACCGGGTGGATATCTCTTTTGTGACGATTACGCACCCAATTGGCCGGGGGTAATGCGGGCGATCGAAACAGTCGGGTTAGAGGGTAAGGTAATAGCAGCATCTTTGTGGATGCACAACAAGCCTGTTGGGAGTGTTTGAGTTGCAAGCAATGACGGAATTGTATCGAGCTGGCAACAGAGCAATCGCAGCGGCGGAAATGCTGGTACTGCTAAACAAGTATCAGTTGATGCCGCAGTTTTTGCGCGGGTTGATAGTTGACCGAGAGCTCGCCGAAATCGAGGTCAGCGAGGAAGAAAGTAAAGCAGCGATCGCACAAGCTCAAGCGCAGTACCAGCTTTCCACACCAGAAGCGCTGCAAGCTTGGCTTTCCGCCCAAGGATTAAGCGTAGAACAGTTTGAGGAAATCGTGGTGCGCCCCTTGCGGGTGGAAAAATTTAAACAGGCAACCTGGGGTGGCAAAGTAGAGTCTTATTTTCTGACCCGCAAATCATTTTTAGATCAAGTCATCTACTCACTGATCCGTACCAAAGACCTGGGATTGGCCCAAGAAATCTACTTTCGTATCCAGGAAGGCGAACAAAGCTTTGCTGAGTTGGCCAAACAATATTCTCAGGGCCCAGAAGCCAATACGGGCGGAGTATTGGGGCCGGTACCGATCCGGCAACCCCATCCCACAATCGGTCAGCTGCTCACCGTCAGCCAACCAGGTCAACTCTGGCCACCGCGAGCCCTAGCGGAGTGGTTTGTAATTATTCGCTTAGAAAAGTTTATTCCCGCTCAGCTAGATGAGCCCATGCGACGTCGCCTGATTGACGAAATGTTTGAAACTTGGCTCGCCGAGCAAGTAAAACAAATGGGGCCTCTGAGTTTGATGGAGCAAACTCAGGAGTCAGCGGCTATTACCTAGTGGGAGTTCGGGCGATCGAACGCATAAGGAGGCAAAACAGACTCCAAAAATAAAATCAATGGACTGCCAGCAACAAAAAATTTTTCAAAAAAACTGCCCGGATCGCAAACTTAGGCAGAAAAATGAAGGAAAAAGAATGAAGAAAAGATATATAAGGAAAGGCAGCTACGCTGAAAGTTAAATTTGATAGTTTATAGTTCCCAATTAATCTGAAATCTGACATCTAATTATTGTGGTGGTGTATGACCCAAGCAGTTTCTCGATCGCAAATTCAAACCTTTCTAGCGGAAATAGAGCCATTTAAGCAGCTAAGCCCAAAAGCGCTGCAAGCTCTTGCCGCTGCAAGCCAATTACTGCGCTATCGCATCGGGCAGACAATCTTGCAAAGAGAAATTATGCCCACGCAGGTAGCGATCGTCTACATAGGACAAGTACGCCTGTTAGGGTACGATCAGCGCAACCAAACGCCGACGAGCTTGCAAGTAGCAGGGCCGGGAGAAGTGCTGGGTTGGGTGGGATTGGTGCGGGGCGTCGCCTGCGAAACGGCGATCGCATCCAACGAAGTCATTTGTATTACCATCCCAGCATCCGTATTTTTATCATTCCTCGACAGCGAACCGGTACTGGCACAAGCTTTTAAAGAACGTCCCAGCCGCATAGAACTGTTTGAACTCCTGAGTTTGGAGTTACAGCGCCGAGCATTGGGAAATATCAACCTCAAAGACTTGACCTTCCAAGTTTGGCAAGACACCGAAGTGCTAAACTTACCAAACGGTCAAGTCACCCTTCCCGAACTAGACCAAGAGCGAGTTTGGCTGGTCAGTAGCGGTTTCGTCGGCGCATTCTCCACCGGTAGCCGATTTCCAGCCAACGAATCCGGCCCTTGGGTTCCAGTCAAAGGCAAACAAGGAGCCCGCTTATTAGGAGTGCGATTGCCCGTTCAGCCATCGCCAGTTATAGATGTGTCGCCACCCGTACAGCAGAACGACAGCGATGTAGCAAGCGATGGCACTGAGACTGGATATGCTGAAGATCCCGATAACTCCGACATTCCCTACGCACCAGATCTGCAACCAGAGTCGCAGGAAGCCATAGCGACCCACCAGAAATTACCCTACTATCGGGGTCGCGGCACAATTGATGCCCCGTTAGCTTGCTTCAAAATGTTGGCCAAATATATGGGCCTCTCCTTCCGCAAAGATGTGATTCGCAAAGTACTGGATAACCAGATCAAAACCAGAGGAAATATCACACTCCTCACCTGCGGTGGAGTAACCGAAATGATGGGTATGAAAGCCCAACTCGTGCAAGTCCACGCTCAGGCAATCACGAGATTAAAAGCACCGGCGATGGTGGAATGGCAAGATAGCTTCGCCATTATTTACAGCATCAGCGCCAAAGAACTGGTAATAGCAACCCCAGAAGAGGGAATTCGCCGCCGACATCCACGAGAGTTTGTCGAAACTTGGGGTAATGAGGGGCAAGTGCTGCTGTTAGAAAAGCGCTCCGAAGAACAGCAAGAAAAATTCAGCCTCCGCTGGTTTTTGCCAGCGATCTCCAAATATCGCAAAACCTTAATTGAAGTCTTTATCGCCTCGTTCTTGGTGCAGCTGTTTGCCTTGGCGAATCCTCTGGCAACTCAGGTAATTATCGACCAAGTAATTAAAGATCGCAGCGCCACCATCCTGCACAGCGTCGGTTTGATTTTGCTGGTGGTGGCAGTGTTTGAAGCGCTGCTGACTTACGTGCGAACTACTTTATTTGTTGACACCACCAACCGGATTGACGTCAGTCTGGGTGCGGAGGTAATCGACCATTTGGTCAGACTGCCCTTGAATTATTTTGACAACCGTCGGGTAGGGGAACTGGCAGGTCGGGTGAACGAACTGGAAAACATTCGCCAGTTTCTGACCGGAACTGCGCTTACAGTTGTCCTCGATGCCTTTTTCTCGGTATTTTATATCGCCTTCATGCTGGTCTATAGCGTGCCGCTGACCTTCGTCGCTTTGTCAACGATACCGTTATTTGCCCTGCTGACTTTCGTTGTCGCACCGATCGTACAGCGGCAGTTACGCACCAAAGCAGAACGCCATGCGGACTCCCAATCCTATTTAGTAGAAGTACTTTCCGGTATTCAGACGGTCAAAGCGCAAAACATCGAGCTGAAATCTCGCTGGCAATGGCAAGAAAAATATGCCCGCTATATCAAGGCAGGGTTTAAAACGGTGCTAACATTTAGTACCGCCAGCGCCCTCAGCGGCTTCTTTAATAAACTGTCCAGTTTGCTGCTTTTGTGGGTAGGAGCTTATATGGTAATAGCCACCCCACCGCAACTAACCTTGGGTCAGCTGATCGCCTTCCGGATTATCGCAGGTTACGTCACCAGCCCGCTGCTGCGATTGGTGCAACTGTGGCAAAACTTCCAAGAAACGGCTTTGTCGATCGAACGTCTCAGCGATGTTCTAGATGCCAAACCAGAAGCAGACGAAAACAATCGCCACAATATCGCCATGCCGCCGATTGAAGGGGCAGTCAGGTTTGAAAATGTGTCGTTCCGGTTCAATACCACCGGCCCACTGCAACTGGTGAACGTGAGTGTAGAATTCCCCGCCGGTACGTTTGTGGGCATTGTCGGTCAAAGCGGTTCCGGTAAGAGTACGCTGATGAAGTTGCTACAGCGCCTTTACGAGCCCGTAGCCGGTCGGATTCAAGTAGATGACTACGATATTGCCAAAGTCGAGCTTTACTCGCTGCGCCGTCAGATTGGGATGGTGCTGCAAGACACGCTCCTGTTTAACGGCACAATTCGGGAAAATATCGCTCTGACTAATCCGGAAGCTAGCGATGAGGAAATTATCGAAGCCGCTAAGGTAGCAGTAGCTCACGACTTTATTATGGGTTTATCTAACGGCTATAACACGATAGTGGGAGAGCGGGGATCGGGATTATCGGGGGGACAAAGACAGCGGATTGCGATCGCCCGTAGTGTCCTGCAAAACCCCAAAATGCTGATTTTGGACGAAGCTACCAGCGCCCTAGACTACCATTCAGAACGTCAAGTCTGCGAGAACCTAGCCGTTGCGTTTCAGGGTCGCACCGTCTTTTTCATCACCCACCGACTCAGCACCGTCAAAAGTGCAGATGTCATACTGATGATGGATCAAGGTTGTGTAGTGGAGCAGGGTACTCATAAAGAATTGATGGCGCTGAAAGGACGTTACTATTGCCTCTACCAGCAACAAGAATCGGAAATGTCTTAATAATTTCAAATTGCAGATTGAAGATTTCAAATTTAATTCAATCTGCAATTTGCAATCTTAAATCGGCAATTAGCAATTAGTTATTAAAGATTATGACCAACAAACAAATCGTCGATAGTCATTCACATAACAACGGGAACGGCAAAAACAACAGCGCTACTCAAGTAAAAGACTTAAATACCGTTTGGATTCCTCCTGAAGCAGTTTCCCCTGCGCCTCCACCTCCTGCCTTTGAACCCGATAACCAACCTATCCTCTTAGAAAGACCTTCTTGGTGGTCCCACGCCTTTGTTTGGTTAATTGTTTCCGTAAGCGGTACGGCTCTGCTTTGGGCAGCTTTTGCCCCCCTGGAGCAATCCGTACCGGCGACAGGAAAGTTGGAAGCCGAAGGAGCCGCCAAAGAATTGAAAGCGCCTAACGGCGGTGTGGTGCGGGAAATTTTAGTCAAAGATGGCGACGCGGTAACAAAAGGTCAATTGTTAGTGACACTCGACCCGACCGCACCCCAAGCAGACTTAGATTCCCTCCTCAAACAGCGCGAGACTCTGCTGCGGGAAAATCAGTTTTACAACGCTCAATTTACTGGCGCAAGCACCGTAGGCAGTCCGGAATTCCAAGCTTTAACCCAGTCTAGGGCTGCTCTCCTGGCCGAAAATCAATATTTAAAAGCACAGTTGAATGGGGCAAAAGTATCGGGCGGGCAAGGCGATTTTTTCGCCAACCAAGACGGGCTTTTAGCCGCTAGCCGCGCTGAATTGCGGTCTCGCGTAGAAGCGGCGCGATTGCAAGTTCAAGAGTTGCAAACTCAATTAGCTGAAGTGCAGGTGCAATTAGCGGCTACCGAAGCGCAATTGCCAACGGCTAATCAGCAATTGGCAGCGGCCAAAGATCGATTGACAATGGCTGGGGTGCAGCTGGAAACGGCTAAGGCGCAAGTACCGAGAGCGAAGGCGCAGTTAGAAATGGCTAAGGCTCAAGTCAGCAGTACTCAAGCTCGGTTACAAACGGCAAGGGCGCAAATACCAAATGCTTCTGCGCGAGTAGCAACGGCAGCAGCTCTGCTCAATAGTGATAAAGACCTGCTGAACAGGATCGAACCGGTCGCCCAAGCAGGTGCGCTGGCAGAACTGCAATTAAAACGGCAGCAGCAACAGGTGTTGCTGCGTCAAAATGAGTTGGCACAAAGCGAATCGGAAAGGTTGACGCGCCAAAGTGAGTTGGCAGCTACGGAAACGGAAATCTTGACCAGGCAAAATGAGATAACGGCAAGGGAAGCTGATGTTTTGTCTCGCTATCAGGAAATTGCTGCCATCCAAGCGGAAATTTCTAACCGTCAAGGTGAAGTTGCTGCCCGTGAAGGGGAACTTGTGAGAACTCAAGGTGAAGTTGAACGTTTGAAGGGAGAGAGACAACGCATCACGGTATCGATCGAGCGAGCTAAGCAACAGTTGAAAAATACTATCGATTTATCTGCAAAAGATATCTTCACTAAAATTGCCGATAACCACAAGCGCGTTGCAGATATTGACAGCCAACTAGGTAGGTTGAGGTTGGAAAATAAGAAAAAATTAGACGAGATCGAAAGCCAAATCCAGAAAGCAAAACAAGCTGTGCAATATCAGGAGTTGCGATCGCCTGTTGATGGTATTGTCTTCGATCTCAAACCAAATTCATCTGGATATGTTGTGAGAGCGATCGATTCCGAACCGGTGCTGAAGGTTGTACCTACCAATAAATTGGTGGCTAAGGTATACCTGACAAACCGCGATATCGGTCAGGTTGTGGATAGATTGAATAAGGACAAAGAATTGAAAGTGGAAGTGAATGTTGAATCGTTCCCATCCACAGAATACGGTACTATCACTGGAAAACTGACTTCAGTTAGTTCTGATGTTTTGCCTCCGGATCAACAGGAACAACGTCCTTATTACGCTTTCCCTGCCACAATAGAATTGGAAACTCAGACGTTGAAAATGGGCAATAGGGAAATTAAGCTCCAGCCCGGTATGGCAATTAATGCCAGTATCAAGGTGCGTAATCGCACAGTGCTGAGTATCTTTACAGAGTTGTTCCAAAAACAAGTAGATAGCTTAGAAAGTGTCAGATAAATTTTGGCGGATAGTTTGACAAAATCACCTAAGAGTGATATAATTACCGTTTTTGGGGCAGGGGACAGAAGGCAGGGGTTAAAGCCCTGCACCCCTGCCCCAAAATTTGTGAATGAGTCTCCACTGTAGTTGTGGTGGTAAAATCGTTTTTTTGGGGATAGGGTTCGATCGCATGGAAAATTGAGGACAGGCTAATGGCAAAAAAATATAAATATCTGCAAATATTGCTTTTAATTTTGTCTGTTCTGCCTGCGATTTTTCTAGGAAAATTAATTATAAAGTATGGTGTCAATGTGCCGTTCTTCGATCAATGGGGCGTGGCAAGATATATTAATAAATACTTTACTTCCGGTCTCACTTTCACAGACTTGCTAGCTCAGCATAATGAAACTCGCCCGTTTTTTCCCAGGATTGTTTTTATAAGTCTAGCATCTTTGACTCACTGGGATGTGAAATATGAGATGTTAGCGATCTTTTTAATGGCTTGCTTTATATCCTTCAACCTCTATTGTTTGAATAGATTAACAATAGGAGGAATGCTATGGAAAGGAATTCTGATATTTTTGCTATTTAACTTGCTAATTTTTTCCCCTGTCCAGTATGAAAATTGGCTTTGGGGATTCCAAATAGTTATCTTTATTCCCATGCTTTGTATAACAAGCTGTATTTTAATTGCTTACTCTCAACTTAGCTCTAAAGTAAAATTTTTAATTTGTATGTCCTTGGCTACTGTAAGTACTTTTTCTTTTGCTAATGGATTGCTTTCTTGGCTAGTTGTTTTCCCGGTTCTTGCTTTAAATACCTGGAAAGATTTAAGCAAAGAGAAATGGTTATTTACAGGATGGATAGCTGGTTTTACATTGAATGCAACGCTGTATTTTTATAATTATCAAAAACCGCCGCATCATCCAGGTATTTGGGATGGCGCAGTTCATTTACAAGCAGCGATCGATTACTTTTTCTGTTTCTGCGGTTCCGGGTTTGCTTTTGGTAATGTCAATCTAGCTAAAAATGTTGGTATGGCATTATTTAGCATTTTTATCGCTGTATGTATTTACTTAATTAAATGCAGAAAAGACTTCATTTTATGGCATCGCACAATAGGGTGGCTAACGATTGCGGCATACTCAATCAGTAGTGGATCGATCGCTACATTAGGAAGGGTGGGATTTGGTGTCGAGCAATCTATGGCTCCCAGATACACAACTTTTTCATTGTATCTACCTATATCTCTAGTGGCTTTGGTAGCAATTATCATTGATGATGCTGTCAGGAAACGCGATTTTTCAAAATCTAAATTATTGGTGAATTCAATTGGCTCGATCGCACTTATTTATTTACTTTTTTTGCATTCATTGTCGGTCAATATGGCAGTTAAAGAAATGAGTAATTGGAGGGTGGCGCGTTTACAAGGTAAAGGCTGTTTGTTATTTATAAATATTGTTAAAGAAGAAGAGTGCTTGGCGACAAGAGTAAATCCCAAGATTGCGAGAGTGAAGTTTTTGGCGAATAGGCTTAACAGCTTAGGCTATTTGCAGCCAGGTTTGGTAAAAAGTCCGAGAATACAAGATATTGAAGGAACTAAATTAAGTACTGCTGACGGTTATGGCTATGGGTGGTTTGATGGCCTTAGCAAAGTAAGTAATGATGAATATGTTACATCTGGATGGGCAAGGTTGCCAGAGAGAGAAGAACCAGCCGACGCAGTTATACTGACTTACGAAAAGGCAAACAATTATGATACCGCGTTTGCCTTGATTTATACAAGAATGAAAAGAGAGGATGTTGCCAAAGTTACGCAAAAAGACGCCTACTCTATGTCTGGGTGGCAAAAATCTTTTTCTGCAAGTAAACTGCCAAAGGGTCAGGTTAAAATAAATGCTTGGGCATTTGACGCCAATACAGGCAAGGCTTTTAAGCTAAACGGTACTCAAATAGTGCAAAATCTATGAAAGTTGTCAACACGGATATTCCCGATGTTTTGCTGATCGAACCGCAAGTTTTTGGAGATGCGCGGGGATTTTTCTTTGAAAGCTACAATCAGAAAGTATTTGCCGAAAAAGTCGGTACGACGGTGCATTTTGTGCAAGACAATCACTCCCGTTCTGGCCAAAACGTCCTGCGTGGGTTACACTATCAGATTCAACAACCGCAAGGGAAATTAGTGCGGGTAACTGTTGGCGAGATATTTGATGTGGCGGTGGATATCAGAAAAAGTTCGCCGACTTTTGGGCAATGGGTAGGTTATATGTTGAGTGCTGAAAACAAGCGCCAGTTGTGGATTCCAGCCGGTTTTGCCCACGGTTTTGCAGTTATTTCCGAAGTGGCTGAGGTGTTGTATAAAACTACTGAGTACTATGCACCGCAGCACGAAAGGTGTATTCTGTGGAATGACCCGGATTTGGCGATCGCATGGCCTTTAGCAGCAACTCCAATTTTATCCGCTAAAGATCGAGCCGGTCAACCATTTAAAACAGCAGAAGTATTTTCATGAGGCGAATTTTAGTAACAGGCATTGCCGGACAGTTGGGACAAGAATTGCAAAAGACACTTGCGCCTGTGGGTAAAGTAATCGGCGTGGGACGCGAAACGATCGATTTAACTCAGCCAGATGCGATTCGTCAGACAATTAATGAAGTTAAACCAGATGTAGTTGTGAATGCAGCTGCATACACGGGGGTGGATAAAGCCGAAAGCGAACTGGAGTTAGCAGAGGCTATTAATGCGATCGCTCCCGGTATCATAGCTCAAGAATGTCAAAAATTGGGCATTCCCCTGATTCACGTTTCCACCGATTACGTTTTTAATGGTAGCCAAAGCCAACCTTACCGCGAAACTGACCCCACCAATCCGATCAATGCCTATGGAAAAACTAAACTTGAAGGGGAAATCGCTATTCAGCAAAACTGCCAAAACCATATTATCCTGAGAACTGCTTGGGTTTATGGCGTTGGTGGCAAAGTTAACTTTGTTAAAACTATGCTGAGATTGGGGGGTGAACGGGAAGAAATTCGTGTAGTTGCCGACCAAATTGGTAGCCCCACTTGTACAGCTGATTTGGCTGGCGCAATTACCCAATTGATTCCTAAATTTCAACCAGAAATTGCCGGAATTTACAACTACACAAATAGCGGTGTTGCCAGTTGGTATGATTTTGCTGTTGCTATCTTTGAAGAAGCAAAACAGTTAGGCTGGAATTTGAAAATTCAGCGCGTAATTCCGATTACGACACCAGAATATCCCACTCCGGCGCGTCGCCCCGCCTATTCGGTTCTCTCCTGTGCGAAAATATCAGCAGTCCTGGGAACTTATCCCCCTCATTGGCGACAGGGATTGCGAAATATGTTAGCCGAACTTTACACCCAAACTTATGAAAGCACTAATTCTATCCGGCGGTAAAGGAACTCGTCTGCGACCTCTCACTTACACGGGTGCGAAACAACTCGTTCCCGTCGCCAATAAACCAATCCTTTGGTACGGAATTGAAGGTATTGTCGCAGCTGGCGTTACCGATATCGGTATTATTATCAGTCCGGAAACTGGCGAGGAAGTGAAAACTAAAACTGGAAATGGGGAACTTTTCGGCGCAAAAATTACGTACATCCTTCAGGAACAACCAGCAGGTTTAGCCCACGCAGTTAAAGTCGCCCAACCATTTTTAGGTGACTCGCCCTTCATTATGTATTTGGGCGATAATTTGATTCAAAGCGATTTAAATCTATTTTTGGAAAGGTTTAAATCGCAGCAGACAGATGCTTTAATTCTGCTGCGACAAGTTTCTAATCCATCGGCTTTTGGTGTGGCAGAAGTTGATGGGAATGGACGAGTTTTGCATTTGGTGGAAAAACCGAAAGTTCCGCCTTCTAATTTGGCGCTGGTGGGAATTTACTTTTTTGCTAAGACGATTCACGATGCGATCGCCTCTATTCAGCCCTCTGCCCGTGGCGAATTGGAAATCACTGACGCCATTCAATGTTTGATCGATCGACAGAAAAAAGTAGAAGCTTGTCAGTTAGAAGGTTGGTGGTTAGATACCGGGAAAAAAGACGATTTGTTAGAAGCAAACCGGATTATTCTCGATACTACTTGTCTCACAAAATCTATTGAAGGTGAAGTAGATACCCAAAGTCAGGTAATTGGGCGGGTGCAAATTGGGCAAGGAACTAAACTTGTTAATTGTACTGTTCGCGGCCCAGCTATTATCGGTAGGGATTGCTATTTAGAA
>NZ_JACJUP010000660.1:0-3906 GCF_014748295.1 Planktothrix sp. FACHB-1355
CCCCACTCCCCCACTCCTCTTTGTGCCTATTTCTGCCAGGATTACTGTAGAGGATAGCGGTGTTGGTGTGCCACTCGAATTGCGGGAAGTGATTTTCGAGCCATTTCGGCAAGGAGAACCAGAAATTGCTCGCAAATTTGGCGGTACTGGATTGGGATTGGCAATTGTCAAAGAATTTGTTGATTTACATGGTGGTAAGATCGCAGTTGATGAAGCAGTTTTAGGTGGAGCGAGATTTAGTGTAGAATTGCCGTTACTCGCACCAGCAGATGTGGAGGTAGCAAGTGCGATCGCACTTTCTTCAGACAATATTAACAGCGAACTTGCGAGCGTTATGCTGGCAGAACTGCGATCGCCGGAAATTAATGTAGTTAAGGATTATTTAACAGCTCCCAGTACTCAACCACGAGTACTTGTAGTCGAAGACAATCCTGAAATGAATCGGTTTATTGCCGACACGCTGGCATCTGACTATAACATCGTCACAGCTTTGAATGGGCAAGAAGGATTGGAACTGGCACTTAAGTTGCATCCCGACGCTATCCTCAGCGATGTGATGATGCCCCAAATGACTGGCGATCGAATGGTACGCCAGATTCGCTTGCATAGGGAATTGAATGCGGTGCCAATTGTGCTGCTGACTGCCAAAGCAGACGATGACTTGCGCGTGCAGATGTTGCGAGAAGGGGTACAAGACTACTTAATGAAACCTTTCTCATCTGAAGAATTGAAGGCGCGGGTGGCGAATCAAATTGCCATGAAGCGCGCGAAAGAAATACTTCAGCAGGAATTAGGTTCTGCTACGGAAAATTTGGCACTTTTAGCAGAAGAAGTGCGAATTCGCCAACGCGAACTGCAAACAACCCTAGCAGCTTTGCAAGAATCCGAAGAGCGTTTTCGGCAACTGGCAGAACACATTCGCGAAATTTTCTGGTTGTTCGAGCCGAAAAACTCAAAAATACTCTACATCAGTCCCCGTTACGAACAAATATCGGGTCTTAGCTGCCAGAGTTTGTCCGAACAGCCGACCTCTTTTTTCGATATTGTTTACCACGAGGACAAGCAACAGGTGTTGCTTGCCTTTGAAAAGCAACTTCGAGGAGAACACTTAGAAGTAGAATATCGGATCGTTCAACCGAATGGCTCGATTCGTTGGATATGGGCTCGTGCTTTTCCCATCGAAAACGAATTGGGAGAAGTATATCGCATTGCGGGAATTGCGGAAGATATGACCGATCGCAAACAAGCTGAAATAGTTCTGCAAAACTTCGCTTCCGAATTGGAAATTGCGATCGCCCAACGCACTGACGAACTGGCTTTTTCCAATTGGCTGCTGCAAGAAAAAATCGGGGAACTAGAGGCGGAAAAGGAAGCTTTGCGAAGAAGTGAAGAAAGATTCCGCAGTTACTTTGAACTGCCTTTAATCGGTATTGCGATTACCTCACCGGAAAAAGGCTGGTTGCAGGTAAACGACAAATTGTGCGATATCTTTGGCTATTCGCGACAAGAACTCAGCCAGATGACTTGGGTTGAGATTACCCATGCGGATGATTTGGCTGCCGATATCGATAATTTCAATCAAATTTTGGCTGGCGAAAGGGAAAGCTATGCGATCGACAAGCGGTTTATCCGCAAAGATGGAGAAGTTATTTATGCCGACATCGCCACCCAATGCGTGCGTCGCGCTGACGGGTCTATTGATTATTTTGTCTTGTTGGTTCAGGATACCACCGATCGGGTGCGGGCGCTATTGAAGTTGCGCTTGCTGGAATCGGTTGTAGTTAACGCCAATGATGCGATCGTAATTACGGAAGCTGAGCCGATTGAGGAGCCGGGGCCGCACATTCTCTACGTTAACGCTGCTTTTACCCGTATGACCGGCTACACTCTACAGGAAGTGGTGGGTAAAACACCTCGGATTTTGCAGGGGCCTCAGAGCGATCGAGCTACTCTCAATCAACTTCGGGAAACCATACAAAATTGGCAACCAGGGGTATTTGAACTAATTAATTACCGCAAAGATGGCTCCCAGTTCTGGGTAGAACTGAGCCTCGTACCGGTAGCTGACGAAACGGGGTGGTATACGCACTGGATCGCCATAGAGCGCGATATTACGCAACGCAAGCTCTCAGAAGAGGCACTGTACCGTCGCGAGCGGGAATTCAAAACATTAGTTGAAAATTCGCCAGATATCGTTCTTCGCTGCGACAGGGAAATGCGTTACCTGTATGTCAATCCGGTGGTGGAAACGTTGACGGGAACGCCAACCGAAAATTTCATCGGTAAGAATTTCCGAGAACTCAGTTCTCCAGAGGAGTTATGCCAGCTGTGGGAGACGACCCTGACGAAAGTATTTGAAAGCGGTGTTGAACAAACGATTCAATTTGTCTGTCCTACTTCAATTGGAATGCGTATCTATCAATCTCGTGTCGTTCCAGAGCCAAACAAAAAAGGTGCGATCGAATCAGCGCTGGCTGTGATCCGCGATATTACGGAACTCAAAGAAGCGGAGGAAGAACGCGCTCAGAGAATTCGCGAACAGGAGGCGCGTGTTTTGGCAGAGGCGCAGCAACGACGATTTGCTTTTCTGGCAGAGGCTAGCATGGTGCTGGCTTCTTCTTTTGATTACGAAACTACACTCGCTCAAGTGGCTCGCCTTGCACTGCCTTATCTGGCTGATTGGTGTATTTTCTATATTGTGGGAGAAGAAGGTCAGATCTTGAGGCTGGCAAGCGCTCATTCAGATCCGCGTCAGGAAGAACTGTTGCTGCAACTGCAAACTTATGATGAGCTTGACGCAGCTAATTCAAAATCCTGTCTTGGAAAGGTCGGCATCGTGACGGGAAGCGGAGCCATTCCGATCTTGGGGTCTCCCCAAGTAGAGGATATGGCGTCCAAGACGCCGACTTTCCGCAAAATCCAAAATCTAAAATCGGGCGACCTGAATCTAGAGCATCCAGTGTTGGAAGTGTTACGCACTCTTAAGCCAGCGTTCTATCCGGAACTTGCCGACGATCGGATCGCGCAGTGCGCCTCTAATGCCGAAGATTGTAAGCTTTTGGAAGCATTAAAACCTCAGTCTGTTATTGTCGTACCGCTAGTTACCCAAGGAAGGATTTTAGGTGCTTTAGAATTTGTTTATGCAGAGTCGGGACGCCGCTACTGTTGGGAAGAATTGGCTTTGGCAGAGGAGTTGGCTACCCGCGCTGCCTTAGCAATAGACAATAGCAGAACACACCGCGAAGCTCAAGAAGCCAACCGCCTGAAAGATGAATTTCTGGCGATACTCTCTCACGAACTGCGAACGCCGCTACACGCTATTTTGGGTTGGGTGAATTTGTTGCGGACGCGGAAAGTTGATGCGATTATGACCGATCGAGCGCTGGAAACGATCGAGCGCAATGCTCGTTTGCAAACGCAAATGGTTTCGGATTTATTGGATGTTTCGCGCATTATTCGCGGCAAACTGGAACTGAATCTCTCTCCCATCGATCCAATTCCTGTGCTTGTGGCGGCTCTGGATACGGTACGTCCGACAGCTGAGCGTCAGGGTGTGGAGTTAAAGTGTGTTTTTAACGCTGTAGGAGAAGTTGCGGCTGATGCCGATCGCTTGCAGCAAATTGCGTGGAATTTGCTGTCTAATGCGATTAAGTTTACGCCCAAAGGCGGGGTGGTGGAAATTAAACTGGAAAAATTACAGATGGCAGATTTGAAATTGCAAAATGAAACTCAAAATCCTACTTTCAATTCGCAATCTGAAATTTCCTATGCCCAAATTACTGTAACCGATACGGGTAAAGGGATTAGTCCTGGCTTTTTACCTTACGTGTTCGATCGCTTTCGGCAAGAAAGCAATCTTCACCAGGGCGATGTCCACAGCAGTCTGACGCGATCGCAAGTGGGACT
>NZ_JACJUP010000661.1:0-3903 GCF_014748295.1 Planktothrix sp. FACHB-1355
CAGGGTCAGACAGCCCAATACTACCATTACCATTGCGGCATAGCGTTCCAGTTTGGGAATTTTGAGTCGTTGAATGAGGATACCAAAGCCTACCATAGCGGGCATTGTACCCAATCCAAAAATGAACATTCCTACAGTAGCGATCGCTAGAGGTTGGGTAATGGCAAGACTGAGAGCCATTGCGATCAAACCGCAAGGAATAAACCCCAACAGCACTCCTAATGGATAGGTACGGTACCAAGTGTTACTTTCGTACAAAAGCCCAACACTTTTCTGGTACCACTTGTATTGCTGGAGGGAAGGCAGCTTTCTAGGTAATAGGTTCAGCTGTCCTAACCCCATGTATATCATCACCCCGCCAGCTAGTATCAACAGCGTTGCCCGCAATCCTAACAAGCTTTGGATAATTTGACCGAAGCTACCAGCTAAAAATCCCAGCAAGGCATAGGTGGTGGATCTACCCAGACCGTAAAGTACGTGAGAATACCAACTATTTTTTCTTGGCAAAGTGTAGCTTACGACCAAAGGGCCGCACATCCCGACACAGTGACCGCTCCCAATAAAACCGAGGATAAAAAATAGGTAGAGGCTGAGCATTTTTAGCACCTTAATTGGCCGGAAAAAAGTCAAAAGAAAGGGCGTCGGGGTTAGGAGTTAGGGGAGAGGGAAGAGGGAGTGGGGGAGTGGGGGAGCCAAAAGTCAAAAGTCAAAAGTCAAAAGTCAAAAGTCAAAATTCTTCCCACTCCCTCTTCCCTCTTCTCTCCCTAGCCCCTAACCCCTAACTCCGACGCCCTTTTAGCTACCGCGCTGCCGCAGAAGCGCCCCCAGCAATTGATGGCCCTGCGGTCACAACAATTAAGTTATCCGGTTGCAGTAAATCTTTGGCTACCCGGTTAACTTGTTCGGGAGTAACTGCAAGGATTTTACGGGGAAAATCGCGAATTTCTGCACTCGTGAGCCCATAAACTTCGTTCATCAGAATTTCTGATGTTAAATTGTCGGGGTCTGCCAGTTCGACACTATAGCTGCTGGAGAGCGAACGCTTTGCTGTATCTACTTCGGTAGGAGTGACGCCTTGAGAATGAACATCTTGTAATAGAGCGATCGTGCTAGCGATCGCTTTATTTGTATCTTCCGGTGCTGTTTGCATATTAATCAAAAACAAACCGGGTTGCTCTCCTGCTTGGAAGGCACTATAAATGCCGTAGGTGAGACCTTGGCGATCGCGAATTTCCGTTCCTAAGCGACTCGATAAGGTATCGCCACCCAAAATTTGATTTAACACCAAAGTGGCGTAGTAACGGGGGTCTTGTCGATTGATTCCCCGATATCCCATAAACGTGATCGCCTGTGTTTTACCGGGTATGACCGGATTCAAACGGACAAGTTTTTCCGGTAAGGGTACGCTGGGAAAATTCAGTTTTGGCAGATTGCCGCTAGCTTTCCAGCTGCCGAATTGAGTTTCGATCAGCGATCGCACTTCTTGCGGTGCAAAGTTGCCCACCAAAGTCAGTACGGTAGTATCGGGGCGATAATGTTGCTTGTAAAAGCCCATGATATCTCCCTCGCTAATCCGCTTGAGACTATCGTAGGTGGGATAGGCATGGAAGGGATGAACTTCCGGGTAAACGGTTTGTTGCAAAGTCCGATATGCCAAGTAATCTGGGCTATCCAATCGTTCTTTCAGATCTGTTATCGCCCGCTGACGGCTCAGTTCCAGCTGATCTTTAGGAAAGTTGGCGTTTTGCAGCACATCAGCTAACGTCGCAATTAAGGTGGGCAGGTCTTTTGATAAACTGTACCCATCGACGCTGACACCTTCTCTAGCTGCACCGAAGTCCAGACTCGCGCCTCGGTCTTCTAAGGTTTTCGCCAGAGTCAGGGCATCTTTTGTCTTCGTACCGTTCATCAAGTTTTCTGCTGTCAAAGCAGCTGTACCTGCCGATGCTGGCAGATCGAATTCTGTACCGGCTTGGATATAGCCGCTCAGGGTGACGGTGGGAGTGCTGCGATCGCGCATGAGCAAGACTTGCAAACCGTTACTGAGTTTAAATGATTCTGGCAGCGATCGAACTGTGGATATGGTAGATGTCGTAAACTCAGGCAGATATTTTGCTAACTCGGCTGGGTCTACTGGTTGCCCTAGATTGAATTGTTCGCTTGTTTGGCTGCTACTTGTGCCTCCCCCGCCGCCATCAGCTGTCAGCTCGGTAGGTTCAAAGTAACCGACGGTGCGATCGGATTGTTGGAGGTATTTTTTGGCTACTCGCTGTACATCGGCGGCGCTCACATCGGCAATTTCTTTCAGCAAGCGCTCGGTGTATCTATAGTCACCCGTACTGGTTTCGTCATCGCCCAGCTGCATAGCTTGGGCAGTGATTTCGCGGTTGCTCAGGATTACGGCGGCGCGGAATTGCGCTTTGGCGCGGTTGAGTTCTTCCTCTGTGACGCTTTTATTTTGCAAGTCGGCGATCGTTTGTTGAAGAACTCGGTCAATTTCTATCAGTTTACGGTTTGGCGCTGCTGTGGCAGAAAGTTGATACCAACCACCTGAAATCAAGTTGGCCGCATAGCCTCCCGCATTGCTAGCCAGACCCGATTCTACCAGAGCTTGATAAACGCGAGAACTGCGCCCCCCGGTCAAGATGTAATCCATCACCTTCAGCGCCGCTACATCGGGATGATTGGTGGGTGGGAGCGGATACACTATCTGCAATATAGGTGCGCTCCCCGCTTCCCGCAACATAATGGGAGACTTAGAACTGGGGAGAGTGGGAGTGGGGGAATCTAATGGTACATTTTCTGTCGCGCTCCCACTCTCCTGTTGTTCCCCTCGATTGGGCAAATTACCAAAAATTTCTTTAACTAACTTAAGGGTGGGTTCGGTTTCGATATCTCCCACAATTACCAAGGTAGCGTTATTGGGGCTGTAGTACTTGTGATAGTAATACTGTACCTGCTCGACGGTAAACTTTTCTACATCTGCTTTGGTGCCGCCTACTGGTAAACCATAGGGTTGTGTGGGGAAAACCGATCGCATCACTGCCCTTTCTAACCGATAATCAGGCGAATTTTCGTACCCTTGCAACTCGGAAATCACCACGCGCTTTTCGCTGGCAAGTTGCTCTACATTGATGAGGGCGTTTTGCATCCGGTCTGCTTCCAATTCCAGCATCGCCCGCAGTTTGTCTCGTTCTACAGTACCGAAATAAGCTGTTTGGTCGTAGCTGGTGAAAGCGTTGGAGTTACTTCCCAAGGCGTTGAACAGCCGTCCGAATTGAATCGGGCGATCTTTGGTGCCTTTGAACATCATATGTTCTAACTGGTGGGCAATCCCGTTTACTCCGGGTTCTTCATTGCGGGAGCCCACTTTATACCATACCTGCACTGTTACAACGGGAGCGGTATGCACTTCTTTGGTTAAAACGGTGAGCTGATTTTCCAGAACCGTTTTGCGGACGTTTTCTGTCAGTGAAAGGGATGTTTCATCCGCTGACATTGCTGCCGCTACTTGCCCAGACGGAGCAGCTTTTGCGATATTGGGGACGGTAGCGGCAAGTGGCTGAGTATTGGTAACCTCGCCTGAAAACAGCAGCACGGCGCTTAGGCAGAGGCTAAACAAGAATGTGGGAATGCGATATTGACGCCAATTGCTCAAAAACGACATAAATCTTCTACAAATCCAGGCTTAAATTTTTATTCGATCGCGTCAGCGCCCTGAATATCTTCTAGTTTGCCACTGGAAACTCATGGACAAGGATGGGAGGCTTTACCCCTCCCAGCAATGTTAAGAGTTTTGTTAACTTTTGGTGGCCGATTGTTTTTATTTTCAGTTAATTTTATGACAATTTGGACTAAAAAATCGGAAATATATTTTGACTTAGGGGTTAGGGGTTAGGGGTT
>NZ_JACJUP010000662.1:0-3867 GCF_014748295.1 Planktothrix sp. FACHB-1355
TGAAAAATTAGTAGTATAAATTACAAACTCTCACACACGTAATTATACTTCTGTTTGTTTTTTTTATACATTCGAGTCAGTGTTTTTACTGCTTACTTTAGCAGGCTTAACAGGGGCCGATCGTCCACCACAAACCCGGTTTTTTAGAAAAACCGGGTTTGTCGAATCCGACTGTGAGGTCGCGACCCTTAAAATGTAAATTATGGCTCGCTTTGGCAACTTCAAGTGTCAGTGTAAATATAGCAACCGCTCTCGTCGATTAAGGCATTCTTAATTGCTCAAAGCCTTGATTCTAGAACCTTCTTCCCCGACGCCCTAGCCCCTAGCCCCTAGTCCCTAGCTATATATGAGTAACTCTCCTAACTTTGGCAATTGGCGATTTTCGTCTATTTTTGCGATATTTATCGGCTTAACCCTAGCAACTTGGGTACTGAGAGGATTTGAACTTATTACTTTTATTCCCAGCGGCGTCATCTGGGTGTTATTGCTGCTTTCCATCGCGATCGGCATCTTGAGTTATCTGCAAATGACAAGGTGGTAGTAGCTACAAACAGATGTAAATAAATATCTATCTTTGAGACAAGCGATCGATCGATCTTAGGAGCGATTCAACAGAGCGATCGTCTCAGTATTCTCCAAGAGGGAAGGTACAAAAGCTCAAGGAGTAGCATAATGGCAGCTGAATATACAGCAGAACGGACGATTTCAGCGGTATTTAAGCAAGAAGAACAGGTAGGCGATGTCGTGCAGCGTCTGCTCGATCGTGGCGTTTCCCGCGACCACATCTCAGTGATGGGCAAAAATTTCAAGTCCACCACCCGCATTGCCGGATTTATCTCTAAAAAAGATGTGATTTTAGGGGGACTGCGGACAGGCGGCATCTTTGGTTCCTTGTTTGGTTCCGTTCTGGCATTGCTGACAGGTATTGGCGCACTGTGGATTCCTTTTGTCGGCTGGGTTGTAGCCGCTGGGCCATTGGGTGCCGTGCTACTGGGGGCTGCTGGTGGCGCTCTTGCAGGTGCGAGCGGTGCTGGTTTGGTTTCCGCCCTCGTAGCGCTGGGAATGCCGGAAGATAAAGCAACCGTTTACCAAACTCGTCTGGAAGCTGGAGAATTTCTGGTTATGGCTGAAGTCCCAGCCAACAAATCCGGCGAAATTCAGCTGCTGATGCAAAGTGCTGGTGGCGAAGAAGTACATACCAACGAAGCGGCGCTACCTCGTCCTTGTTCGGGTCGTTGCAACAGCGCCAACGACTTATCTCCCGAAGTGCGATCGCATCTATCTGAAGACGCACAAAGAACATTTATCGATCGCTACAATACCGTCTTAGATCAAAGTAACGATCCGTTAAAAGCAGAACACGCAGCGTGGGAAACCATTCACCAGCAATACGAAGAAGATGAAAATGGTGTTTGGTCTAAACAGAAAATCGCTGTTTAGCAAGACAAGCACCGATCTTGGACTCATAAGCCAAAGAAAAGCTAAAGCCTCCGGAACTCAGTTTCTGGAGGCTTAGACTGTATAAAGATCGTGAGGAAAAAGCAAAATGGAAGAGTACATCTGCACAGTCTGCGGCTACGTCTACAAGCCCGGAGAAGGCGATCCAGATAGCGGCATCGAAGCCGGTACGCCCTTTGACTATATATCTGATAGTTGGGTTTGTCCCGTTTGCGGGGCAGCAAAAGACGACTTTGAACCATTGGAAGAGATCTAATTAATTTGTGTCCCAAGCATTGTTACAAGTTGTGGTAATAGGGGGTGGGGCAGCTGGCTTTTTTGCTGCCATTACCTGCGCCGAAGCACATCCACACTTCTCTGTCACCTTACTAGAAGCAGGTCGTGAATTCCTCACCAAAGTTCGCATTTCCGGTGGGGGTCGTTGCAACGTTACTCATGCCTGTTTCGATCCAGCCCAGTTAGTGCAAAATTATCCCAGAGGCGGCAAAGCTTTGCGGGGTGCTTTTACCAGGTTTCAACCCCGCGATACAATTACTTGGTTTGCGGCGCAAGGCGTCGAGCTGAAAACTGAATCGGATGGACGAATGTTTCCTGTCACCGATGATTCCGCAACTATCGTGGATTGTCTGATCGAAACTGCCAAAGCAGCTGGAGTCAAACTTCGTACCGGCGCGGTTGTTGTTTCAGTCAAGACTGTTGAGGAAAACTCGTCATCTAAATTTGAGGTTGAATTGAAATCGGGAGAAAGGTTAAAGTGCGATCGCCTCTTGCTTGCTACCGGCAGTAACTCAACAGGTTATCAAATTGCCAAAGCATTAGGACATCAAATTGAACCACCAGTTCCTTCCCTGTTTACCTTCACCATACTCGACCCCCAATTGCGCGATTTAGCTGGGGTAAGCTTAGATAACGTCCGCGTGCGATTGCAAATTAACGGTAAAACGGAATTTGAACAAATCGGGCCATTATTAGTCACCCATTGGGGTTTAAGTGGCCCAGCTATCCTCAAACTTTCCGCTTGGGGTGCCAGAGTATTGCACGAAAACCACTATCGCGCAACTTTGCAAATTAACTGGCTTCCCCAGTACAATCCAGAAAGCCTGCGTCAAATGCTCTTGGCAGTTAGGTCTCAGTTAGCGCGACGCCAAATTTCCAGCAGCTGTCCGGTACCCATCCCCCGTCGCCTTTGGGAGTATTTAGTCACCCGTGTGGATATCGGTACGGAGGATAAATGGGCTGGTTTATCTAATAAAGTACTCGATCGCTTAATTCAAGAACTTACTCAAGGTCAATACCAAGTTAATGGCAAAGGCGTTTTTAAAGAAGAATTTGTTACTTGTGGCGGCGTCAGTCTCAAAGAAGTAGACTTCAAAACTATGGAAAGCAAATCCTGTCCCGGTCTTTACTTTGCAGGAGAAATTCTGGATATCGACGGCGTAACCGGTGGCTTTAATTTCCAAAGTGCTTGGACAACCGCCCACTTAGCAGGTAATGCGATAGGTAGTTCATAATTGATAGTTCATTGCTTGTAGAAAATGATGAAATTTAGCGAAATCGTCCAAAAACTAGACGTGAATGCTAGCAATAGCCTGACTTCTAACCCAGATCTCAATCCAGAGATTGCGGGAGTGGCAGCAATAGAGGAGGCGACCCCTGGCAGCATAAGTTATATAGAAGGGGGAAAATTCGCGGCTTTTGTCGGAAAAACTGCTGCGAGCGCTTTGATTTTGCCAGCAGACGAAGCCTTACAGCAGCAAGCAACTGAACGGGGGATTGCCTGGATTGCCACAAAAGACCCAAGATTATTATTTGCCAAGACGATCGCACTTTTCTACAAACCTTTTCATCCCGCACCTGAAATTCATCCCGCAGCAGTCATTCATCCCTCAGCTGAAATTGGTAACGATGTTTACATTGGCCCCCACGCGGTCATCCAAGCAGGCGTAAAAATTGGCAACTACGTCTGCGTTCACCCCAATGTAGTAATTTACCCAGAAGTGCAGATCGGCGATCGCACCATCTTACACGCCAACTGTACCATCCACGAACGCGCCCGCATCGGTGCCAATTGCGTCATTCACAGCGGTGCTGTCATCGGTGCGGAAGGCTTTGGCTTTGTCCCCACACCGCATGGCTGGTTCAAAATGGAACAATCTGGCTGTACCGTACTGGAAGATGGTGTGGAAGTTGGCTGCAACAGCACGATCGATCGTCCCGCCGTAGGAGAAACTCGCATAGCACAAAACACGAAAATTGACAACCTCGTACAAATCGGTCACGGCTGTCAGGTAGGTTCTAACAGCGCTTTAGCCGCACAAGTCGGATTGGCTGGCGGAGTGAAAGTAGGAAATCGAGTTTTGCTAGCGGGACAAGTGGGAATTGCCAATCAAGCTAAGATTGGAGATGGTG
>NZ_JACJUP010000663.1:0-3895 GCF_014748295.1 Planktothrix sp. FACHB-1355
AAAGATGGCTTTATGTTTCTGCTGTTTTCGATTTTGCACTTTCACTGGGCGATCAAAATCACTCCCCAAGCAGATGCCTGCGAGGGGCTATTCGATATTCCTTTAGTGATGCAGGCGTTGCAGCGAGGACTAGCCTGCAAAGTAGACCTTTCCGATCATTGGAACTTCTGGGAAGTCGTGGATATGCCCCTAGAGGAAGTGCGCGAGCTCTATGGCATTCCACCTCTTTGTCCATCCTCAGTAACAGCCGCAACTTCTGGAATCATCAGATAATACAAGTGTATCGCCCACTACTGTCTCTATGGAAGCGATACGCTGAGACTTAATATAGGTGCTAACTCGACCTGCGGAATTAGCTAGCAGTCAAAAAATTTCTCAACTTTAACCTAGTAATAACTTAGAAATGCTAAGATGCTAGTAAATTATCAGATTTTATCATGCTAATCAGTCACATTAGCAAGCATAGTCCTTCAAGTTTGTGCAAAGCTTTCTCCTCAATATTGCACTATGCTATTCTGCTAACTTTACCGCTTAGTTTCTTTTCCGGTCAAGTAAATGCACAAATTATCCCCGATGATACTCTCCCCAATAATTCAATAGTTGTTCCTAATAATAATACTTTAATTATCAATGGTGGAACAGTAGCAGGAAGTAATATTTTTCACAGCTTTGAGGAATTTTCTTTTCCTACCGGTACGGAAGCATTTTTTAATAATGGCAGTAATATTCAAAATATTTTTAGTCGCGTTACGGGTGGGAAAGTATCTAATATTGATGGAACAATTCGCACTAACGGAACTGCTAATTTATTTTTACTAAATCCTAGTGGCATCATTTTTGGTCTGAATGCACGGTTAAATATTGGCGGCTCTTTTATTGGCTCTACAGGAAACAGTATTCAATTCTCTGATGGTAACTCCTTCAGTGCTATTGCTCCTCAAGCACCAACTTTGCTAACAGTTAGTGTTCCTATTGGCTTGCAATTTGAACAGAATATAGGAACAATTCAAGTACAAGGTACAGGTCACAGCTTCACTGCTCAAAACCCAACAGCGTCGCCAATTAATCGAGGTGAAAGTACAAGTGGTCTCCGTGTGAAACCCGGTCAAACTTTAGTCTTAGTTGGGGGGAATATTAATTTTTATGGCGGTACAGTGACGGCAGAGAAAGGCCGAATTGAGTTGGGTGGGGTTGGTACGGGTGAAGTAAGTATTAGAGAAACTAATTCTGGCTGGATTTTGGGCTATGAAAAAGTACAGGAGTTCGGAGATATCAACCTATCTCAACAAGCGGCTGTAGATGCAAGTGGGCAAGGTAGTAGGTCTATCCAGATTGTAGGCAGGCAAGTCAACTTAACAGATGGTTCTATAGCCTTGATTCAAAATCAAGGAAAACAAACATCAGGAACCATTATAGTCAGTGCATCCGATTTATTAGAATTAAATGGAGTTAACAAAAATGCTACATTCCGCAGCAGCTTAATTAATGAAACTATAGAAGAAGGCCAAGGCGGAGAAATAACCATTTTAAGTAGAAGGTTGATTATATCTCATGGAGGAGCAATTCTAAGTAGAAGTTTTGCCAATGGAAAAGGTGGAAATTTAACTGTTAATGCCTTTGAATATGTAGAGGTAAGTGATTTTTCAACGCTTAATCCTGGTATTGGGAGTCTGCTTAGTGCTAGAAGTTTTAGCTCTGGAAATGCAGGAGATATCATAGTTTCAACCCAGAATTTAACTGTGTCCAATGGTGGTGTTTTAGCAGCCCCCAGTGCTGGTGGTACTGGAAAAGCTGGAAATGTAACGATAAATGCTGCTGAATCTGTAATTGTAAGCGGAATAATACAAAACAATTTGCAGCCAGCTTCTATTGGAAGCGCAACTATTACTGTTGGCGATGCTGGCAATGTAACTATTAATACATCAAGAGTTGTAGTCAGGGATGGAGGAATTATTAGCACTTCAACTTTAAACAGCGGTTCAGCAGGAGATCTAATTATTAATGCGTCTGATTCTGTAGAAGTTAGTGGTAAGCCAGAGAGAGGGGGGCTTCCCTCTGGAATACAATCTGATGCTCCTATACAGACTGAAGCCTTCCGAAAACGTTTCGGACTACCAGATACACCCTCTGGAAACTCCGGCACCGTCACCATCAACACCCCTCGCCTCACCATTTCCGACGGCGCAAGAGTCAGCGCTGCCAACGAGGGTACGGGTATCGCAGGCAACGTCAACATCAACGCAGGTTCTATCCTCCTCGACAGGGTAGGCAATATCTCGGCTAAGACTGAATCCGGTGAAGGCGGCAACATCAACATCACCACTGACTTCCTGCAACTGCGCCGCGCCAGTCAAATCTCCACCCAAGCTGGCGGTACCGGTAACGGCGGCAACCTCACCATCAACGCCAACACTTTCGCCATCCTGGAGGGCAGCGAAGTCAACGCCAATGCCTTCCAAGGTACAGGCGGCAATATCCAAATCAACTCTCAAGGTTTATTCGCTTCCCCCGACAGCCAAATCACCGCCAGTTCGCAACTGGGAGTTTCCGGCAGCATTAATATCAACAGTCCGGAAGTTAATACTACTGGCGCACAGATAGAATTACCCCAAAATCCTGTAGACCCCACCCAACAAGTCGTCGCCGCTTGCACTCCCGATAAAAACAATAGCTTCACAGTTGCCGGTCGCGGCGGTTTGTCGGAAGACCCCACCCTACCAATTTCCAGTTTCGAGGTTTGGGCGGACTGGAACGACTACACCCAGCCAACTTTCAGAAGCACTAACAGGCAGTTAGATTCAAAACTTTTCCGTCAGCAACAGCCTCCCTTAGTAGAAGCTACGAGTTGGCGGGTGAATGCTAATGGCCAGGTAGAACTATACGCCAATGTTAGCGACGCTAGCAATTACATAACTAAGTCGAGCTGTCGGTAGTTTGGCAATAGCAGTGCGATCGCTATTAAAATCTGCCTTTTCTAGTTTATGAGTCTTTCGCGTTTATCGTGGAAAATGTTTGTTTGTATTACAGATAGGCCGGATGGTGGGTGACAGCACGGGCAATTAATTATTGCTTGAAAGCACCAGACATTTCCAAAAATTCTTGTGGGGTAGGCATCCTGCCTGCCCTTTGAGATTCTTTTACAGGAGATGTCTACTGAAGCGATCGCCCCTACCTAACCTACCCTACGATTGAATTAGTTTTTACGATCGCCACAACAACGGGAGAGCCATTTTTTCCACTCTCCCGCTCCATCAGACCCCCCACTCCCCCACTCTTCAAGCTATCAAAAAAGAATAATATCGAGTTGCTTTTAAAAATAGTAGATTTAGATTGTTTTAGGAGCAGAAGGCAAACATAGTTGGCTGAATGAATACAACTTGGTGTAAGCTAAAACTGCGTTGGATAAATGTAATTAAAAATACAAATAAATTTAAATTACGGAAAAATTGCTTTTTTTAAAGATTTAATTAAATTTCGCAAGTTCCTCAAAAAGCTATACTAAAGAGCGCAGGAAAACATAAAAAATCAATTAATGCTGTAAAATGTTAGAGCCAGGGTATCACAAATCGTAATGTTTAACCTGAAACAAGCAAGGAGATTTCAGGGTATGGAAACCAGCTACTCTAGGGAAAATATCTCAGGGAGAAATTATCGATTAGCAAGTTTACTGGTAATTGCTTCATCTGTCATTGTTGGCGGGGGAACGGCTTGGAGTTTTGAGGCTCGAGCTTTCGATCGCATTCCCAAAATAGTCAGCGTTAAGTACGAAGCACCTACCGATGAAGTTCCGCGTCAGGCGCTCGGCGGTAGTTCTCGCGGTGAAATCAGATTTTCTTCTCCAGAAGACAACGCGCCCACCAGAACAATGGGGGGTGGTTCTCGTGGCGAAATCAGA
>NZ_JACJUP010000664.1:0-3835 GCF_014748295.1 Planktothrix sp. FACHB-1355
AACCAGTGCAGCAGAACTGTATGAAGCTCTTGGCAATCTTGTATTCAGCTTCCTATCTAGCAGGCAACCAAATGTTGAATCTGCTGACAACTCTGCGAATGGTGAATATATCTCTCAAGTATGGACGTGCAGAAAGTTCTAGCTTTGCCTATTGCTGCTACGGCATGATGTTGGCACTTGAGGGCGACTATCAAAATGCTTATCAGTTTGGCAGAATTGCTTTGGATATCGATCGCACTTTTAACAACACTCAGTTCATCGCCAAAAACAATAACCACTTCGCTCACATCATCAATCCCTTCTCGCGTCCTCTAGCAGAGAATGTGCCTCTATACCAGCAATCAATTGAACTGTGTATGGAATTGGGCGATTTAGTTTTTGGGGTATGGGCAATTGTATTTTTAATCTGGTCTCATCTTCTTAAAGGTACTCCTCTACCTTTCATACAAGAGGAAATTCAAAAATATCTTGGCTGCGTGGAGCAGACAAATGACCAGAATATGTTGTGTATTTTCCAACTTCAGCAACAGTTTGTGCAAGAACTGATGGATGACACCATTGAGAGCGGGGTTTTAACAGCAACCGGCTATCTCGAACACCCATTTTTCCGACTTTGGCAGCAAAGCCATTTCAATGTTGCCATTAGTTGGTATGGCCTTTTAGTTTTACAACGTGCTTTTTTTAAAGGTGATTACGCCCAAGTGTTGGCGATATCGCCGACGCTACAAGAAACGGTGCCGGCAAATATGGGTTTTTTCCCCATAATTGCCTATCACACTTATTATCCCCTGAGTTTGGCTGCTGCTTATGCCAATGCAGACGCGACAACCCAAGCTGTTTACTATCAACAAATTCAAGAACACCAGCAATTGTTGGAAAAATGGGCTAAAACCTGTCCTGATAATTTTTTGCACAAATATCAGTTGGTTTCGGCGGAACTTGCTCGTCTGAATGGCGATCGCATTTTAGCAGCAGATTTGTACGATCGCGCGATCTCATTAGCTCAAGAAAACGACTATATCCAAGAAGAAGCATTAGCTAGGGAACTAGCCGCAAAATTTTACTTAGACTGGGGTCAACAGCGCATAGCCCAATAATACATGATTGAAGCTTACTATGCTTATGCCCGTTGGGGAGCAAAAGCGAAAGTTGCCGATTTGGAAAAACGCTATCCTCAATTACTTGCACCCATATTACAGCAAAATCGTTCGTTTTTTTCTACTCACGAAACTATTTTTCCTTTGGAGACTGTGACATCTATTAGTTCTGCTACATTGAGCAGCATCAGTGTCTCAGATACCCTAGATTTAACCGCAATTCTGAAAGCATCTCAAACTATCTCAGGGGAAATCGAACTAGAAAAACTGCTTTCATCGTTACTGAGAATCGCGCTCGAAAATGCTGGGGCAGATCGATGTATCTTAATGCTGTTGCAAGACAATCATTTACTAATTAAAGGCTCAATTACCCAGGAAACACAATTCATGGCGTTGCAAAGTTTTCCTATTGAAGACAGTCAAGAAATTCCCCACAAGCTCATTTACAAAGTCAAGCATAGTCAACAAACTGTTGTTTTATTGGATGCAACCGCAGATATCACTTTTGCCAACGATCCCTATATTATTCGTCAGCAACCTCAGAGTATTTTGTGCAGCCCAATTTTACATCAAGGTAAATTACTGGGCATTTTATATCTGGAAAATAATTTAGCCACGGGAGTGTTTACGAGCGCTCGCATCGAACTACTCAACTTACTTTGCGCCCAAGCCGCCATTTCCCTAGAAAATGCCCGACTTTATCAATGTTCTCTGGAATATGCCCAACAGCTAGAGCGATCGCTAAATGAATTGAAAATTGCCCAAACCCGCTTCCATCATCTAGTAGATAACGTTCCTGGGGTAGTGTATCAATTCCTGATGGCGACCGATGGCTCGGTGTCAATGCCTTACATAAGTAGTGACTGTTACGATCTCTATGAAGTCACCGCCTCTCAAGCGATCGCTAATGTGCAGATCATCTTAGATATGGTGCATCCAGAAGATGCTGAATCTAATCGTCAGTCAGTTGCAGATTCAGTTCAAACCTTAACTCCCTGGCGGTGGGAGGGGCGAATTGTTACCCCCTCTGGAATTATTAAGTGGATTCACGGTGAAGGGCGAATAGAAAAGCTGTCAGATGGCACATTAGTTTGGGATGGCTTGTTACTAGATATCAGCGATCGCAAACGAGCAGAACTTGCCTTGCAGCAAAAATCTCAAGATTTAGAACAAGCATTACAAGATTTACAACAAGCGCAATTGCAAATTGTTCAAAGCGAAAAAATGTCTGCTTTGGGTAACTTAGTGGCTGGTGTCGCCCACGAAATGAATAATCCTTTAGGGTTTATTTCTGCCAGTCTCCAAGAAGCTAAACCCACGTTTGCTGAGATGATCGAACACTTAAAACTCTATCAAGAAAGCTTTCCCGATCGCACTGATAAAATTAAAGCTCATGCCGAAGAGATTGACTTGGAATATAACTTGGAAGACTTGCCCAAAATGCTAGATTCCATGTCTATAGCCTGCGACAGATTAAAAAATATCAGCACCAGTTTACGCACTTTCTCTCGTGCCGATCGAGATTACAAAGTGCCATTTAATATTCACGAAGGCATTGACAGCACGCTCTTAATCCTCAAACATCGCCTGAAAGCTAATGACCTACGTCCCGCCATTGAAGTGATTACCAACTACGGTAATTTACCTTTAATCGAGTGTTTTCCCGGCCAACTCAATCAGGTATTTATGAATATAATAGCCAATGCGATCGATGCGCTGGAAGAATCGAATCTGAGACGCAGTTTTCAGAAGATTCAAGCTAATCTCAATCGTATTACAATTCGGACAGAAATAAAGGATAACGAGTCGGTAATGATTAGTATTGCCGATAATGGCATTGGCATGACGGAAGAGGTGAAGTACCACATTTTTGACCACCTGTTTACCACGAAAACGGTGGGTAAGGGAACGGGATTGGGATTGGCGATCGCTAAGTCGATCGTTGAATCAACCCACAACGGCAAATTGAGTTGCAACTCTGTTCTCGGTCAGGGTACGGAATTTCTTATTGAAATTCCCGCCTCATAATTAGCTAACCTGAGTTCGGGAGAAGAAATCACATTAAAAAAATATATCAATGCTTGAGTTCCAAGGCTGACAAGTTTAGGCTTAGCGCGAACTCAGGTTAGCTAGGTTTGGTAAATTAGATCGGAGATTTGGGCATAATCAATCTAGGAAGTTATAAGGATTTAGTAAGATGATGAGCGCTTTAGTCAGTCTGACTGAATATCGCATTACCGAACAAATCTACAATGGTTCGAGAACCGTAGTTTATCGAGGTTATCGACAAGATGGAAAACCTGTCGCGCTCAAACTGCTCAAAAATCCTTATCCCAGCTTCTCGGAAATAGTCCAATTTCGCAATCAATATACCATTGCCAAAAATCTTAATTCACCTCTAATCGTCCAAATTTATAGCCTAGAACCGTACCAAAATGGCTATGCTTTGGTCATGGAAGATTTTGGCGGAATTTCTCTCAAGGAATGGAAAATCAGGGGAAATCTCCAATCTCTACCAGAATTTTTAGCGATCGCGATCGCCCTGTGTGACGCCTTAAATTTACTTTACTACGAGCGGATTATTCACAAAGACATTAAACCCAGCAATATATTAATCAATCCCACCACCAAACAAGTTAAATTAATTGACTTTAGTATTGCATCTTTATTACCAAGAGAAACTCAAGCCCTCGTCAATCCTAATGTATTAGAAGGAACACTAGCTTATATATCCCCCG
>NZ_JACJUP010000665.1:0-3892 GCF_014748295.1 Planktothrix sp. FACHB-1355
GGGTTTAGGAATTACAAATCCGGGTTTACTGGAATCGGCTGTTGCTCAACCGCAAATGACTTTTGCGGGTCAATAACTGTATACAACTCTTCCAGAAAAAGCCGCAGCATTAGGCTTTTACTTTGATTAAAAATCATCCTTTTCTGGATGGGAATAAAAGAACAGGTCATGCAGCAATGGAAGTTTTTTTAGTCCTGAATGGTTTTGAAATTAATGCCAATGTAGAAGAACAAGAAAAAGTAATTCTTCAAGTTGCATCAGGAGAAATGACAAGAGAGGAATTTACCCATTGGTTACAATCGGTAATTATTACCTTGAATTTAAGGGAAGAAAACCTATATAATAGCATTGAAAAGAAAGCCTAAAGCCCAATTACAAATACCCATAGAACCCAAAAAAAGAGAAAGAAAGCGAAATATCGCTATTTCGATTACAGACAAATCAAATCTGATTAATAAAAGAAACCGGGTTTCTAGTTAGGGACTGTTGGGTAAAACTAAATATCTTTAAGAAACCGGGTTTCTCACTCTGGGCGCTCAAATATAAACAGCCTTAAACCATCATCAAATATGATATAATTAACGTCAAGCGACTTCAGGAAAAACATATGAAAGCCATTGAATTAACAGGAACCATCGACGAAAAAGGTCAATTATCCCTCGATCGACCTATCGAAAACTTCGCTCCCAGTCGCGTGCGAGTTATCGTACTTTTTCCGGAAGTAACAGAAGCAGCTGAAATCGATCCTGATGATACCCCCATTGAAGAAATCAAAGCCAGTCTTAGGAGAGCATTACAAGAAGCAAAAACAGGTCAACGCATACCCCTTTCTGAAATGTGGGAGGGAATAGATGTTGCATGACACGCCTTTTGTACAAATTGATTTAACACCTGAGTACAAACGGAATTTGCGGGAATTATCGAAAAAATATCGCAAGATACGGTTAGATACTCAGCAAATTATCGAACAACTACAAGGTGGTAATTTTATTGGCGATCGCATCCCCGTAATGGGTGAAGAATATGTCATTTTCAAGGTGAGAGTCAAAAATAGCGACATCCAAAAAGGGAAAAGCGCAGGCGATCGACTCATCTATCAAGTGGAATCACCGACGAGCGTACTTTTATTAACAATTTATTCTAAATTAGAGCGAGAAGATATCAGTCCTAACGAGATTAGCAGTATCTTAGCTGAGTTCGAGGGCGATGAATAAATATGAACTGCGGATTGATAATTGGGTAAGTCGATCGAGTTATTTTAGTTGTCTCTGAAAACTACTATAAAAGAATAGAGATTTAGAGATTTGGTGTATCCTTACAAGGAGTATCACCTAAGCAAAACCCGATGACAAATCAGCCCTTTTCCCCACAAATTCCCAACATTACCTGGAAGCGTGCGATCGGTTTAGGTTGGGACAACCCCTACAAAGTTCGCTTAGCTAGCAATTTAGATGATGGCCCTTGGCACGGTTCGCCCTTGGGTGGTTTTGGCGCGGGTTGTATCGGTCGTTCCTCGCGGGGGGATTTTAACCTCTGGCAAATCGATGGGGGAGAACATATATTTCAGAACTTCCCAGCTTGCCAATTCAGCGTATTTGAAGAGACAGAAAGAAGCAAGCAAGCTTATGCTTTGTGTACGGAATCTCCTACTGATGGTACTTTGTCTGCTTGGAAATGGTATCCCGCTTCTGGTGTCAGCAGTCAACAGTCAGCAGTTAGTGACAATTTGACAGAAGAACAGACAAATACAGGAAGTTATTATGCTCTATATCCGCGCAGTTGGTTTGTTTACGAGAATGTATTTGAGGCTAACTTAATTTGCGAACAATTTTCACCAATTTGGGCGGGAAATTATCAGGAAAGTTCTTATCCGATCGCAATTTTTGAATGGACTGCCCACAACCCTACAGACAAGCCAATTACTATCAGTATAATGCTGACTTGGCAAAATATGGTGGGTTGGTTTACTAATGCGATTAAAAAACCCCAGGTCACTGTTCGCGATGATGGCAGTCCGGTTTACGAATATCAACCGCAGCTGGGAAATAGTACGGGCAATTTCAATCAATGGGTTGAAAATGAATTTCGGCGAGGTTGCGTGCTGGATCGCGGTCGTCCCGATATTTATGATGTGAAAGAGGGAGAAGGACAATGGGCGATCGCAACTTTGGCTAACCCAGCAATAGAAGTATTTTATCACTCTCGTTGGAATCCTGTTGGCGATGGTGCGGATGTTTGGCAAAGTTTTGCGGCGGATGGTTCTTTACCCGATCGCGAAAATGAAAAACCCTGTGCTGACGGGGAACAAATCGCAGCTGCGATCGCAGTTCGTTTTACGATTAGACCGGGTAAAACTCGCAAAATTCCGTTTATATTAGCTTGGGATTTGCCGATTACCGAATTTGCGGCAGGAATTGAATATTACCGACGCTATACAGATTTCTTCGGTCGCAACGGGAAGAATGCTTGGTCGATGGTTCGTACAGCATTAAAACATTACGAAACTTGGCGAGAAAGAATAGAAGCTTGGCAACAACCAATTCTCGATCGCGAGGATTTACCTTCTTGGTTTAAGATGGCTTTATTCAACGAACTTTACGACTTAACAAGCGGTGGTACGCTGTGGACAGCAGCTTCCGAGGACGATCCGATCGGTCAATTTGGAGTGCTGGAGTGCATAGATTATCGTTGGTATGAAAGTTTGGATGTGCGACTTTACGGTTCTTTTCCCGTCATAATGCTTTGGCCGAAATTAGATAAAGCGGTGTTAGAAGCATATGCGCGAGCAATTTCTACCAGCGATGATACTCCTAGAATTATCGGTTATAACAACGCATCGGCTATTCGCAAAGCTGTCGATGCAACGCCGCACGATTTGGGTGCGCCGAACGAACATCCTTGGGAGAAAACTAACTATACCAGCTATCAAGATTGCAATTTGTGGAAGGATTTATCTTGCGATTTTGTGTTGCAGGTTTATCGCTATTTTGTGTTTACGGGTAAGACTGATGTCGAATTTTTGCAGGATTGTTGGTCAAGTATAGTGCAGACACTTGCTTATCTGAAAGAGTTCGATCGCGATGGCGATGGTATCCCGGAAAATTCTGGTGCGCCGGATCAGACGTTTGATGATTGGCGTCTGCGGGGAGTTAGTGCTTATTGTGGGGGGTTGTGGTTGGCGGCGTTGGAGGGTGCGATCGCAATCGGCCAAATTTTAAGGGAACGGGGATTGGGGATGACAATGACAGGCGGGACGCCTGTTCCACAAGAAAAGATTCAAGAAGAGATTCAAGAAGCGATCGATACTTATAAAGGTTGGTTGGCGAAAGCGCGATCGATCTATCAGGAAAAACTTTGGAACGGTCAATATTATAAACTCGATAGTGAAAGCGGTTCCGATGTGGTGATGGCAGATCAATTGTGCGGTCAATTTTACGCACGTTTGCTGGGATTGCCAGATATTGTACCGAATGAATGCGTTCTTTTAGCTCTCAAAACCGTTTACAATTCCTGCTTTTTGAAGTTCCAGGACGGTAAATTAGGCGCTGCTAACGGTCTCAAACTTGATGGTTCTCCGGAAAAACCCGATGCTACTCATCCTTTGGAAATTTGGACGGGAATTAATTTTGGTTTGGCGGCTTTTCTTGTGCAAATGGGAATGAAAGATGAAGCGTTTCAACTTACAGAAGCTGTGGTAAGGCAAGTATACGAAAATGGTTTGCAATTTCGGACACCGGAAGCGATTACCGCTGCGGGTACTTTTCGCGCCAGTTATTACTTGCGAGCGATGGCAATTTGGGGAATCTATCATGTTTTGACAACAGGGAGCTAGGGATTAGCTAATCTATTCGTAGGTTGGGTTGAACGGTAGTGAAACCCAACTTACAACTTT
>NZ_JACJUP010000666.1:0-3806 GCF_014748295.1 Planktothrix sp. FACHB-1355
GATTTTGGCGAACTAAAAATAAAGGCACACTTTCCAGCAGCCAACAAGTATAAATGGGAATATCTTACAGGTAACGAGAAAGGCAAAACTGGAGAGGAAACAATAAATTCTGTAGAAATTCGCCCCAATGTCCATATAAATTCGTGGGTAGAAAAAGACGGAACGGCGATAGTTGAAGTGTTGGATTTGGAAAAAAAGGCTGTGCTTGCCTATGGTGTTAAAGATAAGAAAATTAGCGAATACAAAGCAAAATTGAGCGAAATGAAGTAATACCAAATCCGCGTTAGCTACGCCCTTTATTGAAAGTGGCGGGAAACTCCATCTCATTGTAGGTGGAGTTTTTCATATATTTTTTGAGAAAAATATCTCTATCTTGATGTAAAACATCGCCCAAACTTATAGATATACGAATTGATAAACGCTCATCGTCTCCTTTACCTGATTGGATAGCTCTCAATTCCTGCTGCATTTCTACCGCCGCCAGAGCAGCTGTAGTAACACTGGAGAAAATCATCCAAAAGGAATCGCCTTCTCCTTTGAGAATACTTCATTCATTTTTTGTGGCAATATTAGTATTAGAAATAAAACCTTTATGTCTATCTAGTAAGGTGCTTAGTTCAGCTTGGGATAATTTTTGAACTAAAGTGGTAAATCCACAAATATCGGTTTTCATTATGACGGTAGAACGCAAGGTGGCCATAAAATTGTCCAATTAATTACCATAGTTTAGGCCGTTTTATATAGATGCAAAGCCAAATTGATTTAAATAGAGTTTAAGCGATGCTACTGCGCTTGCGAGTTTCCTTGTAAGATGTGCCCACATTCTTCAAACCTGCTTTAATCATTTGTTGTTCCAGCAAAGCGAAGAAGCGAGCGCGATCGCCACCTTTTACTACCGCATGATTGTGCGCTTCTGAAAGTACAATTGGATAACCATCCCCTTTTTGAATTTGCGCCAACATTAGACCGAGGGATAAATCTAATAAAGCAGAATTTTCTGCTACCCATGCCGGCATTTCAATACGAGCAATTTCGCTCCCTACATGAACGTAGCAAAAATAAATTTTGTGATCATCACCGTACAAATTAATAATTTTATTTGTACTGCGCCATAGCGGACCCCGTTGTCCCGGTTGCAAACGCGATGCCCAAAAAATTATATCTCTTAAAGGATCGAAAACCTGACACGGCGTTTTCTCTTGTGAATGATTGCAATGAGCCATGCAGTTGGGAGTAGAGTAAGTACAAGCTTGCAGACGCAAAAAACTCAGAGATTCGCTGCTGCGAGAGGCGCTGAGATAGCCGAGCAGGGGAATGCCAACTTTTCGCATTTGTTCCCAAGCTTCCATAATAGGCGGTATGATGTGCGCGATCGCCTCTGCTGGCAATTCATCCAAAAACCAGTACAGCAGCGAACCATCCACCATTGCTAAAGTTGGTACATCCAATTTTGGATTGGCAATTTCCGATTGATGATTATCCTGTTCCTTCTTTTCCAACTCCGAACTTACAACTTGACTTTTTGCCCAACCTGTGGCTAATTCTGACAAAACTAACGCTTCCGAGACAGTACGGCGATAACCCATCCATTCTTCAGTACGAATTCCCCATTGACGAGAAACATACAAATCTTCAGGCCGATAGAAAACTTCTGGTAAGCTATCGAGAAGGGGATGGCGTCCCTGCCCGTAATGCAACATCACCCGACCGATATTGATCAGATAGCAGTAAGCAATCTCGTGGTGAGAAGGGGCAATTTGGGAACCATCCGTAGCGATGACAGTATGCGCCTTTGGGGGAACTGGAATCTCAAGGCAGGTATCTAAGGGTTCGACTGGGATGGGCGGGTAAAATATAAAGCGATCGGAACCTTCTTCTATTTGTTCCGCCAACTCCGCCTGTCTAGTATAAGCCTCCTCCAGCAATTTTTGAGCCACTAGCAATCTTTGGCGACTCGCCGTCGCCTCCGCACTCAAGTGCTGACTCAAACCTTGCATTTCTCGCGCTACTTTTGTCAGATCCAGCATAATGACTTTAGTGGTTCCAAACGTCCTGCCATTTCACAGTACCTTGAGGTGCTAAAATCCAGCGACGATTGATGACCTCTTCTCGCACGGGAGTTTGATTTTCCCGCAATATAGCATATTTGTATGCGATTCCCTTCCCAGCACTTTCGTTAAACGGAATTTCGCCAAACCAAGTATTCGGATTGATATATTCCAAAGCGAAAGCCTTACTGATATCCCAATTACCCAATTCCGGACAATCTCCCGTCACCACAATAGTTTCTCCCGGTTTGGTAGCAACACCATTCAGCTGCGCCCGCACAATAGTTTGCCCTCGCACCTTTTCTCCCAGGTAACTGAGAACGATCATTTCTTTCGATCCCAATTCTAAACCCCGCAACTGTCCGTTTTGGATATGGAAATGACGTTTAGTGATAATACAGATATATTCCCCGTCTTCCAAATCTATAGACATCACATCAATCTTAGCCGGATAACCCTTATTTATCGCTACAAAACAACGGGAATCTCGATATTTCCGCACATAGCAGTAAATATCGGGAGTGATATATTTTTGTACCTGACTTCCCAGAGAAATGGCTGGATTGATCCGCCGCAACTTAGATAGCAACTGCATATCTTTGTAAATCTGGGTATCGGTATCCCACTTTTCCATCATCGGGCGGTTGTAAGGGTCGTTACCGCCATTTGTATCGTTGTGCAGATACTGTTCGGTGCCGTAATAAATACAGGGAATGCCGCGAGATGTCATCACCAAGTTAACAGCAAGTCTTAAAACATTTGGATCGGAATTAAGGCTTTGAAATCTCGGCATATCGTGATTATCGACAAAAGTGATCAATTCCGTGGCGCGATTGTAGAGGTAATCCAAATCCAAAATGTTTTGAATTAAATAAAATCCACCTTGGCTATTTTTTGCTAAAGCCGATCGAATCGCTTCGCACAATCCGAAGTCGAGAATTGACATACCGGATTTATTGGCAAAGTCTGGCGATTTGCCATCCCAAGGCTTGCTGAAACCCCACTCGCCAAATGCGAACACCGAAGGTTTATGAGTTTGGATATCGGTAATAAATTCTTGCCAAAACCAAGTTGGCATATGCTTAACGGTATCGATCCGCAAAGCATCGACTCCCCGGTCTAGCCATTGCTTCATTGCTGTTTTAATATAGTTGCGATAGTCAGGATTACTTTCATTAAAAGTCGCTAAGCCTGCCATTTCGCCGTACAGTAGTTGCCATTCATCTTCCCAATTAGTTATTTCCCCGTTGTGGTAGTACCAATTGTTAACATCGTTGTAAAAGTTAGCAATCAAAACTCCATCATCGTATAGCTCACCTTTGTGCCCGTTTACATCAGGACTGCTGTGATTGCACACAATATCCAGAATTAGTTTCATCCCTCGTTTGTGCATTTCGGCAATCAAGCGATCGAACACATTACACTCAAACAAAGAAGTTGGTTCGCCCTTCCCGACAAAACGAGGATTAATTCGTTTAAAATCTTTTGTCCAATAGCCGTGCATGGCAGCAGATTCAAACTGCAAACCTTCCACTTGTTCAAACAGAGGAGAAACCCATATCGCGGTTACTCCCATGTCTTTTAGATAATCTAATTTGTCAATAATACCTTGCAAATCTCCACCCCAGTATCTACCCCATTTTGTCCGAGTTGGATCGTAAAGTTCTGGTGTTGGGCCTTCGTCATTGTTTGAATCGCCATCGCAAAAGCGATCGACTACAATGAAATAAATTGTTTCTTGACGAAATTCAATAGCTC
>NZ_JACJUP010000667.1:0-3875 GCF_014748295.1 Planktothrix sp. FACHB-1355
CCTTCTCCACCGCCGTGGGGGTGATCCACTGGGTTCATGACGCTGCCTCTAACTTTAGGCCGGCGACCTTTCCAGCGATTGCGACCTGCTTTGCCGGTACTCAAGTTTCTGGCATCTAGGTTGCCCACCTGGCCGATGGTAGCGTAGCATTCCTTCAGTACCATGCGGACTTCGCCGGATGGCAGCTTGAGGGTGACGTAGTTGCCTTCTTTAGCTACCACTTGAGCGGTCGCACCAGCAGCTCGAACGATTTGTGCGCCTCGACCTGGATAGAGTTCGATGTTGTGGACGCTGGTACCTAATGGGATATTGCTCAGCGGCAGGGCGTTGCCAATTTCGATCGGCGAATCCGGCCCAGAAACGATCGTCGTCCCCACTTTCAAACCATTGGGATGCAAAATATAGCGTTTTTCGCCATCCCGATAGTACACAAGTGCAATGCGAGCATTGCGGTTGGGGTCGTATTCAATCGCAGCTACTTTAGCTGGGATATTGTGCTTGTCGCGACGAAAGTCGATGATGCGGTAAAGACGCTTGTGTCCGCCACCTCTACGTCTGCTGGTAATCACGCCGCGATTGTTGCGGCCTTTTTTACGATGTTTCGATACCGTTAGCGAGGGTTCTGGCTCGCTGCGGGTGATTTCAGCAAAGTCGGAAACTGTACACTGGCGCGTACCGGGGGTGTATGGCCGATAAGAACGGGTACCCATAACTAAAAGATGAAAGTATTTGAATTTTGTGCTTGATGGGGTGGAGCGTAATTTCAAATTGCCGATTTCAAATTGCCGATTTAATTTAAATTTGAAATTTGAAATCTAAATTTTGAAATTCCCTATACTTCTGGGAACAGAACTTGCCGGATTTTTTCCCCGTCGCCGGATGCCAAGGTGACTATGGCTTTTTTGTAGTGAGCTTTAAACCCAACAAATTTGCCAACCCGACGCTTTTTGCGTGGCGGTGTAACGGTATTCACTGCCTTTACTTTGACATTGAATAACTGTTCGATCGCTGCTTTTATTTGTGTTTTTGTTGCCTTGGGAGCTACTTCAAATGTGTATTTTTCTTGCTCCATCAGCATAGTGGCTTTTTCAGTTACCAAGGGGCGGCGTACTAAATCTGCCAGTGTCCGCAAAGTATTGTCAGGCATCGTACACCTCCTGAATTTTGGCCAAAGCTGATGATGTTGTCACTACTTTGTCTGCCCAGAGCAGATCGTATACATTCAATTGGTTGGCCGGCGTCATCTTCAGTCTGGCAATATTGCGAGCTGACAAATATACGATCGGCGCTGGTTCTGACACGATCAACAGGATTTTTGCGTCTTCTGGCACGCCCCAGCGCTGCATTGCTGCCAATAACTCCTTAGTTTTTGGTCTGGGCAGCTTTTCCACAAATTCTTCTACCACAACCAAATCTTCCGCTCTGCTCATCAAAGCCGTTCTCAAAGCCAACCGCTTTTCTTTGCGGTTCATCTTCACTTCAAAGTCTCTCGGCTTTGGCCCAAAGATGACACCACCACCGCGCCACAGGGGAGATCTGATCGAACCTGCACGAGCCCGACCTGTTCCTTTTTGCCGCCAGGGTTTGCGACCTCCACCTCTAACTTCCGATCTCGTTTTGGTGCTGGCAGTTCCTTGCCGCGCATTGGTCATTTGGCGTACTAGCGCCCGGTGGACGATGTGAGCTGCGTTTTCTTCTTTGGCTACTTTGAGTTCCAAAGACGCTTGCCCGACTTCTTGTCCTTCCCAGTTTCGCACCACACAGTTAACCATATTCTTCGTCCTCTGTCAGTTGTCAGTTGTCAGTTGTCAGTTGTCATTTTTGTCATTTGTCATAAGTATCTATTTCATGACATGACTGATGACTGATGACTTTTGACTTGACTATTTACCTACTTTTTTCGTCGGTGTGATACTGAGCAAGGCACCCCTTTTACCGGGAACCGCTCCTTTAATCAGCAACAAATTCCGCTCCGCATCTACGCGCACAATGGTGAGTTTGCGAATCGTCACTTGTTTGCCGCCCAAACGACCTGCCATCCGCTTTCCGGGATATACTCTTCCCGGTGTTGTTCCAGCACCTACGGAACCGGGCAAGCGGTGATTTTTGGAACCGTGGGACATCGGCCCCCGCCCAAAGTTATGCCGTTTCTGATAACCGGCAAAGCCTTTACCGATACTTGTACCCCTAACATCCACTATTTGGCCTGGGGTAAAAATATCGACGTTAATCGGCTCACCCAGTTGATAATCACCCGTATTCTCTATGCGATATTCGTTCAGATGACGCAACGGCGGGGAATTCGATTTGGCCAAGTGTCCCATTTCTGGCTTGTTGAGAGCCTTTTGAGTCGTTGAGCCAAAACCGACTTGGATGGCAGAGTAGCCATCTGTCTGCTGCGTCTTAATCTGAGTAATGGGGCATGGCCCCGCTTGCACGACCGTGACGGGGATCGCTTTCCCCGTTTCGTCAAAAATTTGGGTCATGCCTAGCTTAGTGCCGAGGATACCGACAGCCACAGTACCTGGTCTCTCCTTGTTTACGCACTACAATCAACTCGGACTCGGATAAATAAATCCGTCGATCCGCTTTCTTCTGTTTATGGGTGGGTTTAACCGCTATCTCGCTGTTCGCTTCTCTGTCGAGGCTCAGAAAGAGGGTTAACCCCGCTCCAAACTCATAAAATAGGCTCCTGCAAGTACAGCTGCTTGCATTCCTACCTTTACCAACCCTTACTTTGGCAAAGCGTCAGCTAATTTAAGCTGTTTGTTAAGTAGCCCAGCAGTAAGCTTGGCATTATTCCCTGGCACTGAGACTTAAGTAGCAAGCCGCTTAGTATCTCTTTTAGGCCAGAACTCAATGTGGCTTATCGGTTAGCTTGAGAGCTTTCCCCACCTTTGCTTAACACTTGTTTTCGCTCGGTAGAATTCAAACAACTCCGGACATTACTGTCTTTTGTTGATGTCACTTCCTGCTTGTTTGACTTTTATCGGTCTAAACCGGAGTCTTTTGAAGCTGAAGGCATCTAGAGTCGCTGTGACCGCAAGGACTGGATAATTTTTAAGATTGACCCTTACCTTATGGTGCAGAAATAATTTATTTCTGCTAGGAGGAGCCAGCCTATTTAACTGGCGGCATCCCATCTTTGCTTTCAGTCCTTGACAGAAAAAAAAGCAAAATTAAATTTTAGCCACAATCGAACAATATAGACGATTTTTTTGCACTTGTCTAGTCCCTGGCAGAAATTTTTTGGCAGCGTTGCCGACTTAGGCCAGCCAGGAAGGAGGTAAATTGTTCAGAAAGTTCTACCCCCACTACTAGAATGACATTATATGTAACGTTTCTTTAACTCATTTAGCGGGTAACACCCAAGTTTATGGCTTTAATCACAACTGGAAGCAAACTGATTCGAGATCTAGAAAAGTCAGGCGCACTGGGGATTTACGTTCCCCTGGAGGGAGGTTTTGAAGGTCGTTACCAACGACGGATACGAGCAGCTGGCTACACCACTTTAAATATAAGTGCGCGGGGGCTGGGTGATGTGGCTATGTACCTGACTGGAGTTCATGGGGTGCGTCCTCCCCATTTGGGTAAGAAGAGCCTTGGCACAGGCGCGGCAGTCGGTTATGTGTACTATGTGCCGCCGATCGTCAACTATCAGTTGGAACATCTGCCACCCAAGTCAAAGGGACTGGTGTTGTGGATCGTCGAAGGGCATATTCTTTCCAGTCAAGAGGTTGAGTACTTGGCGAATTTGCCGAGTATGGAGCCGCGAGTGAAGCTGATAGTGGAAATGGGTGGCGATCGCGCTTTCCGCTGGATGCCCCTTAAGAATACTTTGGCTGCGGCTTAAGTAGGAGTGGGGGAGTGGGGGA
>NZ_JACJUP010000668.1:0-3874 GCF_014748295.1 Planktothrix sp. FACHB-1355
CCCAAAAATGGGTAACTTAAAAATTGAAACCTTAAATCTTGGATTTCAATTTCAAATCCAAAATTACCTTATGTTGCAAGGATGGATTCAGATTGCACTGACGCTACTAATTTTAGTAGCTATAACGCCTTTTTTTGGCAGCTACATGGCTCGTGTCTTTCAAGATCGGAAAACCATTTTAGATCCGATTCTCAATCCGATCGAGAAATTTATCTATTCCTTGGTAGGCGTGCGAGCAAAAGAAGATATGACAGGTTGGCAGTATGCGAGAGCAATTCTGTACAGCAATATTATCATGGGTCTGCTCATCTTTTTCATTATTATGAATCAAGGATGGTTGCCCTTTAACCCAACGGGCGTACCTGCACCAACTTGGGATACGGCGCTGCATACCACAATTTCTTTTATTACTAACACCAACCAGCAGCATTATTCGGGTGAAACTTATCTCAGCTATGGCAGCCAAATGTTAGCGCTGGGCTACCTTATGTTCACCTCAGCAGCTACGGGTTTGGCAGTGGGGATTGCTTTTATTAGAGGTTTAACAGGCAGACCGCTGGGTAATTTCTATGTGGATTTAATTCGCGCAATTACACGGGTGTTGTTGCCAATTAGTCTCGTAGGCGCGATCGTTTTTATTATGGCTGGAATGCCTGAAACTTTGGCTGGCCCGGTAGTAGTACCAACTTTGGAAAATCCAGCAATCAGTCAAGCGATCGCACGCGGCCCAGTAGCGCATTTCGAGATTATCAAAGAATTAGGTGAAAACGGTGGCGGTTTCTTTGCCATTAACTCGGCGCACCCGTTTGAAAACCCGAATGGATTGACAAATTTAATTGAGCTTGTGGCGATGTTGTCTATTCCATCATCGCTGATTTACACTTACGGAATTTACGCCAACAATATCAAACAAGCGTGGTTAGTTTATTCAATTCCGTTGACAATTCTCGTCGCTTTCATCATCATTACAGCGATCGGAGAATATAACGGCAATCCCGCAGTTAATGCTTTGTTAGGTAGTCCAGCACCAAATTTAGAAGGAAAAGAAGTTCGGTTTGGTTGGGTGCAGTCGGCATTGTATGCAGTCTTCACCACTGCCAGTATGTGCGGTGCCGTTAACAGTTTGCACGACTCTTTTATGCCCGATGGAGGATTTATTACCCTCTCCAATATGTTCCTGCAAATCGTGTTTGGCGGACAGGGAACGGGAACGGCATATTTGTTTGCTTACTTGTTATTAGCAGTATTCGTGACCGGACTGATGGTAGGACGGACGCCAGAGTTTTTGGGAAGGAAAATTGAAAAGAACGAAGTCGTACTGGCAAGCTTTTTAATTCTGTTAGTTCACCCGATCGCTATTTTAATTCCCAGCGCGATCGCACTTGCTTTTCCCGACCAATTAGCAGGTATTAGCAACCCCGGTTTTCACGGTCTTTCGCAAGTAATTTACGAATATGCTTCCGCCGCAGCTAATAACGGATCTGGGTTTGAAGGTTTAGGAGATTCCCAACCATCACCTTTTGCGATCGCTACAGGTACGCCAACAACTGTAACAGCATTGTGGTGGAACTTAAGCACTTGTTTCAGCTTATTAGCAGGGCGATATATTCCGATCGTAGCGTTACTATTACTAGCCGATAGTATGTCGCGCAAACAAGCAGTTCCCTTCACCCCCGGCACATTGCGAACTGATACGGGATTGTTTACAGGTATCACGATGGGAGTGATTTTAATTATGGGCGCACTCACCTTTTTTCCAGTGCTGGCATTAGGCCCAATTGCAGAAGCTTTTCAAATTAGTATTAGTAAAGGTATTGGGTAATGAGTAATTTCACATTTTGCACCAGCCATTCACCCACCTGCGAATCAATTCGCAGGCTAAAAGCGAAAGTCCACTGAAGTGGACTAAAAGCCAATCTACAGTCCACTTCAGTGGACTTGGGCTATTAGCCGTGGACTTGAGTCCACGGCGGGTGAAAAGCACCACCAATAACTAATGACTATTAACTTATGGGAACCATAGATAAACAGAAAATTCGCGTACCGGGTGGCCCTCGCGACGAACGCAAACATACGCCAAAAGTCGATCGCAGAGGAATTTACCAACGAGCAATTCGAGAATCATTTGTCAAACTCGACCCTCGAATTGTAGTTAAAAATCCAGTCATGTTCGTAGTTTGGCTGGGTACAATTGTCACCTTTTTAGTAACGATCGATCCCAATTTATTTGGTACGATCGCAGCAGATAGCAACCAGCAAAGATTGTTGAACGGTATTATTACTTTCATCCTGTTTTTTACCGTTCTATTTGCTAATTTTGCCGAAGCAGTAGCCGAAGGAAGAGGTAAAGCACAAGCTGACGCACTGCGATCGACCCGCACTGACACGATTGCCCGTAAATTACTTCCCAACGGTAAAATCGAGGAGATTAATTCCACCGAATTACGCCGAGGCGATTTAGTCAAAGTAGTTGCAGGCGATATGATTCCCGCCGATGGCGAAGTAACGCAAGGAATAGGTTCGGTTGATGAATCTGCGATTACCGGAGAATCTGCACCCGTATTGAAACAACCGGGAAGTGACATTGCTAGTTCCGTTACTGGCGGAACGCGCTTACTTTCCGACGAATTAATCGTTCGGATTACTTCCGATCCAGGTCAAGGTTTTATCGATCGAATGATTGCTTTAGTCGAAGGTGCAGAACGAACTAAAACGCCGAATGAAATTGCTTTGACGGTGTTACTAGCAGTTTTAACTCAGGTATTTCTAATTGTAGTAGCTACCGTACCACCATTTGCCGGATACATTGCCAATTTTATTAGTGTTGCATTTGGTATTGATGCCGGAAACAGTTTGCGTAGCGGTGCGAGTGTAGCGATTTTAATTTCACTTTTGGTTGCTCTCATTCCTACTACAATTGGCGGTTTGCTAAGTGCGATCGGCATTGCAGGAATGGACAGAGTAGCGCAATTCAATGTAATTGCCACTTCTGGACGCGCTGTAGAAGCTTGCGGTGATGTCAACACTTTGGTATTAGATAAAACTGGCACAATTACGTTAGGAAATCGCTTAGCAGATGAATTTATTCCGACGAACGGACATTCAATGCAGGAAGTAGGAAGTGTATGTCTTGCTGCAAGTATTTTCGATGAAACCCCTGAAGGTCGATCGATCGTGCGATTGGCAGAAAAACTAGGTGCAAAGATAGATTTTGACACCAGTAAAGGCGAAGGCGTAGAATTTTCTGCTCGTACTAGAATGAGCGGTACGGATATAAATGGAGAAGAATATCGCAAAGGCGCAGTAGAAGCGATTAAAGGTTTCGTGCGATCGCGTGGCGGTCAAGTTCCTGCTGCTTTAGACCAAGCTTACGAACGAGTATCTCGCTTAGGAGGAACACCTTTAGCTGTTTGCAAAGGCAATGATATTTACGGCGTAATTTATCTCAAAGATATCGTCAAACCTGGTTTGAGAGAACGTTTCGATCAATTGCGGCGCATGGGTGTAAAAACCATCATGCTGACCGGAGATAACCGCATTACTGCTTCCGTAATTGCCCAAGAAGCTGGAGTTGATGATTTCATTGCCGAAGCTACTCCTGAAGACAAAATTGATGTAATTCGTTCCGAACAATCTCAAGGCAAATTAGTAGCAATGACCGGAGATGGTACGAACGATGCACCAGCATTGGCGCAAGCAAACGTAGGTTTGGCAATGAATTCGGGAACTCAAGCGGCGAAAGAAGCTGCCAATATGGTAGATTTAGATTCCGATCCTACCAAATTGATCGATTTAGTCACGATCGGCAAACAATTGTTAATAACTCGCGGTGCATTAACCACATTCTCGATCGCCAACGATATCGCCAAGTATT
>NZ_JACJUP010000669.1:0-3809 GCF_014748295.1 Planktothrix sp. FACHB-1355
TCCGGCTCTGGTGTCGCCAAGACCGATCCTTGTAGTTGGCGAGTGGGTTGCCTTAAATATTGCCAACCCACTAGCTGGAGACAGTGGCAATGGCAATAGTCATCTGAACACTCAGCTCAGAAATAAACAGGGGAGGCTGCTTGTGCTGCCTTCCACCGGATCGAGGAAGAAGGGGGATCGTTACGTGGCGCAATTTCAAATTGAATGTGTCGAGTCTAACATCGAGAAAAATCGCGGTCAATACAGCAAATTTGTCCTAGAGCCACTGGAACGGGGGCAAGGAACGACAGTTGGCAACGCATTGCGACGAGTACTGCTATCTAACCTGCCGGGGACAGCAGTTACTGCCGTCCGCATTGCCGGAGTCAATCACGAATTTGCCACGATTCCAGGAGTGCGGGAGGATGTGCTGGAGATCCTGCTCAACATGAAAGAAATAGTTTTCAAAAGCCATGACTCCCAACCGCAGATAGGCCGATTAGTAGCCACCGGAGCGGGTACGGTAACGGCGTCACAATTCGATTTGCCTTCTCAGGTGGAAGTAGTCGATCCAAGTCAGTACGTAGCCACATTGGCAGCAGGGGCTAAGCTGGAAATGGAATTCCGCCTGGAAACAGGTAAGGGTTATAGATCGGTCGATCGCGGGCACGATGAAGCAGCTGCTTTAGACTTTCTCCAGATTGACGCCATTTTTATGCCGGTTCGCAAAGTCAACTACAGCGTAGAAGAAATTCGCGGTGATGGTGCGGCAGAAAAAGACCGACTGCTCATGGAAATCTGGACGAATGGCAGTATTTCACCCCAAGAAGCACTATCGCAAGCAGCGGGTATCCTAGTGGATTTGTTCAACCCGCTGACAAACATGAATCTGCAACCCATAGACACAGATAAATCAGACGACGAAGACCCCACCAGCCAGATTCCGATCGAGGAATTGCAACTATCGGTGCGGGCTTATAACTGTCTGAAGCGGGCTCAGATTAACTCAGTAGCCGACTTGTTGGATTACACGCAAGAAGACTTACTGGAAATCAAAAACTTCGGTCAGAAGTCTGCGGAAGAAGTAATCGAAGCTTTACAGCGACGATTGGGAATCACATTGCCAGCAGAAAAGTCTGCCAAATCAAACGGATGATTTCATCTAATAATTGAGTGTTGCGTTAATTCAGGTACAAAGGAAGTGTTATGCGTCACGGACGTCGTGTTCCTCAACTCGGCAAGCCAGCCGACCAGCGTCGGGCTCTCCTCAGAGCTCTGACAACTCAATTATTGCGTCACGGTCGGATTCAGACCACTAAAGCAAGGGCAAAAGCAGTTCGTTCGGAAGCAGACAGGATAATTACCTTGGCCAAAGATGGCACTCTGGCAGCTCGTCGTCAAGCAATCGGCTATCTTTACGATAAACAGTTGGTTCACGCGCTGTTTGAACAGGTAGGCGAACGCTACGGCAACCGTCAGGGCGGATATACCCGCATCCTCCGCACCGTCAGACGCCGAGGGGATAATGCGGAAATGGCAATTATCGAACTGGTCTGATTGATGAGGATTTTAGATTTTGAGATCGATGACACATCCTCAATCGCAAATCGAAAATCTAAAATCGTCGCAGCGAGTTGCCCTGGTGATTCAATACTTGGGCACTCATTTTCATGGATGGCAACGACAGCCCAAACACCGATCGGTACAGGAAGAAATTGAAAAAGTTCTTTCTGAAATTATGAATAGATCGGTAACGCTGTACGGTGCGGGAAGAACCGATTCTGGGGTTCACGCAGCTGCCCAAGTGGCTCATTTTGAAGCTACGGGTACTATCCCACCAGAAAAGTGGGCGACAATTCTCAATACTCAGCTGCCAAAGGATATATTGATTCTGGCTTCGGCTGAGGTAAGCCCTACTTGGCACGCCCGCTTTTCCGCTAGCTATCGCCGCTATCGTTATACTATCTACACCGATCGCCAACCCAACTTGTTCGTGCGTCCCTTTGCTTGGCATTATTATTATGCGCCGCTGGACGAACGAGCAATGCAAGCAGCCCTCAACCCTTTAATTGGCAAGCACGATTTGGCTGCTTTTCACCGCTCTAATTCCGGTCGGGCTCATTCCTGGGTAGAAGTGCAGGAAGCACAAACATATCGCGAAGGGCCATTCGTTTACATGGAGGTGCAAGCGAATGGATTTTTGTACGGTATGGTAAGGCTGCTGGTGGGATTGCTGGTGCAAGTGGGTCGAGGCGAAAGATCGCTCGATAACTTCACCAATCTTTGGGTTAACCAACTTCGTAACGAAGTAAAGTACGCCGCACCAGCTCATGGGTTGTGTCTGTTGCGCGTAGGTTATCCAGAATTCCCCTTTCCTCCAGAAATCTGGTTCGATAAACAACCCAAATTTTTATTCAGTCAATAGTCATCAGTCTCGGTCATTAGCAGAAAAACTACCGACAAATGACAAATGACAACTCACAACTGACAACCCACAAATAAACTATGGAAAAAACCTATCTACCTCCTCAAAATACCTCAGAGCGCCAGTGGTACGTGGTAGATGCCGCCAATCAGCGCTTGGGAAGACTCGCCAGCGAAATTGCGATAGTTCTGAGAGGAAAAAACAAACCCCACTACACACCTCATCTGGATACAGGTGATTTTGTGATTGTAGTTAACGCCGAGAAGGTCACGGTCACCGGCAAAAAACGCACTCAGAAAGTGTACCGCCGCAATTCCGGCAGACCGGGTGGGATGAAGACGGAAAATTTTGCCCAACTGCAAGCCCGTTTGCCAGAAAGGATTATCGAACACGCTGTACGCGGGATGCTGCCCAAAAATTCTCTAGGCAGAAGCTTGTTTACTAAGCTAAAAGTGTACACTGGCCCCGACCATCCTCACCAAGCACAAAAACCTCAAGAGTTGAAAGTTAACACTATTCCAGGAGAAGATTAATGCAAGCAACTGAAACTAGCGATCGCGTTATGTACTGGGGCACCGGTCGTCGCAAATCTGCTGTAGCTAGAGTGCGCCTCGTTCCCGGTAACGGTCAAATACTAATCAATCAAAAAGCTGGAGATCTTTACCTCCAGTTCAATACAGGTTTCCTTTCCGCCGTTAAAGCTCCCTTAGAAACGCTGGGATTGGAAAATGAATACGATATCCTGGTCAACGCCCACGGTGGCGGAGTGGCGGGACAAGCTGATGCGATTCGTTTGGGAGTAGCTAGAGCTCTGTGTCAATTAGACCCAGATAACCGCAAGCCCCTGAAAACTGAAGGTTATCTCACCCGCGACCCACGGGCGAAAGAACGCAAGAAATACGGTTTGCATAAAGCTCGCAAAGCACCTCAGTACTCCAAGCGTTAAAATAGTGGAGTTATTGCCGATCGAAAAATTTCAAATTTTAAATTGCAGATGGCAAATTTAGATAAATCTGAAATTTAAAATTTGAAATCTGCAATGGCGATCGCAACTCACTGTTGACTAATTCCCCAATTAGCAAAATATCTCAAGGAAATAGGAAATATGCCAAAACCCGATATTCATCCCAAGTGGTATCCCGATGCCAAAGTCTACTGTAACGGTCAAGTAGTTATGACCGTCGGTTCGACAAAGCCAGAACTTCACGTTGATGTCTGGTCTGGTAACCATCCCTTTTTCACAGGCACTCAAAAAATCATCGACACCGAAGGTCGGGTGGAACGCTTCTTGCGTAAATACGGTATGTTGGAAGGTGGCGAGAGCCAAGCCAAACCAGCTCCTGGCGGCAAAAATAAAAAGTAGCAGGATAGTCAATTGTCTGTAGTTTGTTGTTTGTAGTTTTTT
>NZ_JACJUP010000067.1:0-11850 GCF_014748295.1 Planktothrix sp. FACHB-1355
TATCCAAATTGCGCCTTTGTGGGAGAGGGCGCAACCAATTTTACAAGGAAAATTAGAATCGGATACCCACAAAGCAGATCCGGGTCATCTTCAGGGGCGCGTAGTTTTGGATAAGGTAGTTTTTCGCTACCGGGAAGAAGGGCAGCTAATTTTAGATCGGGTGAGTATTAATGCAGAACCGGGCGAATTCGTGGCAATTGTTGGCCCTTCAGGTAGCGGTAAATCAACGATTTTTCGATTGTTATTGGGGTTTGAAACTCCCCTAAGCGGAAAGATATATTACGACGGTCAAGATTTAGCCCAATTAGATTTACAAGCACTGCGGCGACAGTTAGGAGTTGTGTTGCAAAATGGTCGCCTTATGCAAGGTTCGATTTTTGATAATATCACTGGCGGTGCGTTAGTGTCGATGAATGAAGTTTGGGAAGCAGCTCGGATGGCAGGATTTGCTAAAGATATCGAGCAAATGCCGATGGGGATGCACACGGTAGTGAGTGAGGGTGGCAGCAATCTTTCTGGGGGTCAACGACAGCGAATGGCGATCGCGCGATCGCTTCTTTTACAGCCTCGCATTATCTTACTCGATGAAGCTACCAGCTTTCTCGATAACAACACTCAACAAATTGTCACTGAAAATTTAGAAAAGTTGAATGTTACCAGAATAGTTATTGCCCACCGTCTCAGTACGATCCGTAATGCCGATCGAATTTATGTGATGGAACAGGGGCGAATAGTCCAGGTGGGTTCTTTTGAGGAACTGATTCAGCAACCTGGGTTATTCGCTAGGTTGGTAGCGCGACAATTAGAGGGATCTTCTCTTCATTGAGATTGCGGCCCCGATACATAGCCGGATACAGCCGATTGCTGCACAAAAGCTTGATATTCAATTAGAGGCTCTTGGGTAATGTTGTCCAATTTAACGGACTGTAATAGCTGTTTCCATTTAGCCTCTACAGCTGAGTCATTAGGATGGGAACGACGTAACTGGGCTAGGATGGCTATAGCATCGTACCACAGCTGATTATCTGCATAAACGCCAGCCCGCTCTAATGCTCCTAAGTCTTTTAATTTAGTAACTATATCCGGGCTGGGTTGGACTCGTTTAATCCAGCCATTCACGTAATTATCAGCGCTGCGATCTTTAGGATCGTTAACAATTGCAAAATACCAACGGTAATTTTTCCCGATTTCCAGAGGTTGTATTTCACCGTTGCCAGGAAGTTCTACCCCAAGCACTCCGGAATTGCCATTAGGGGTAAATTTTTTTTCGTAAATTGTATTGCCGTCTTCATCATTAAGCACAAATTCTAGCATTTGTGAATTTGGCGTTGTAGGAACATAAAAATAAAATGTGGGATTTTCTAGAGTAGTTAATCCCTGGTTATTTTCTGGAACCAGAGCAGTTACTGGCTTTGCGGCGACTAATGTTCCCGACCTAGTGCCACCGCCTACCCGTCGTCCCGGTAACCCCTCTGCTGATTCACCGGAATTTGAATCATTTGCCAGTATCGGCATTGTAAAGCTATTTGAAAAAATTGTCAGTAGCGATGTTAAACAAATGGCAGCAATTATCTTTCTATTAAAGATGACCCTAAACATATTGCTTGGTTCTCAACTTGCGCTATATTTGATACTAGACTTGTTTTGATAATAAACTTGTTTAGCTTAGAACTACCACCGTAATTATTCGTAATTTCAATAATTTAACAAATATGTATCTTGCGAAATACGACTTTTGCCAAAAGGATATTTTTTCTGATTTTTCCTAGTTGTCAGCTTTGAGCGAAGGCCCAAAGCCGATCGTAGCCGATCGCTCTTTTTAATGACGTCTTCCAGGAAAATCGTATAGTTAGCTATTTTGCTTAACTCACAACTATTGAAAATCTGCCTTGCGGGAGATCGTTGCTGGACAATTAGTATCATAACTTTATCAAAATACGTAATTATACTTACTGTATAGTTAAGAAGTCTTCTCAAGTATTACCTCATTAGCTTAAAAAAGGCTTGTATCCAGCAGATTAGGCTTGGAATACTTAGTTAAACCGCTAAAGCTCCATGAAAAGCAAATTTTGTATATTAAAACACATTTACTCAGCAGTAGATCGAAAAATCCGACAGCGAGAATGCCCGCTCGCAAAAACATAGCTGACGAGGCAGAGTAGAATTGTCAATAAAGATGCGATCGAAACAAAAGGCTCACTGGACGGATAAGTTGCACAATAAAATCAGGATCGCAAGCTGTATATCCCGTTAATAGTATTTAAGTAGTTCACTCTTTTAACGTTTGTGACCGATCGGCTTTCTAAGAAAATACATTCGCTGTTGCTTGCAGCCAGAAACCAGGAGACGCTGGGTAAACTTACCCAGATCGTAGCTCTGGTTTGGCAAAAACCTGTTTTGACTGGTAGCTTACTCATTGCGGGTTTGCTGCTGGGAGTCAGACAACTCGAAGTTTTGCAACCTTTAGAGCTAGTGGAATTCGACCGCGCTACCCAATTTCAACCCGAACTCGAACCAGATCCGCGAATTTTAGTCATCGGAATTACAGAGTCAGATTTGCAAGCCCAAAAGCGATCGCCTGTGTCCGATCGAACCGTCGCTACCCTCCTAGCAAAGCTGCAATCCTATCAGCCAAAGGTAATTGGTTTAGATTTGTATCGGGATTTGCCCCAACCACCCGGTCATGCAGAACTGTTGAAGCAGTTGCAAGCGCCTAACATCATCGCGATCTCCAAGCTGGAGAGTAACGATAGCAGAAATGTGCCGCCTCCACCAGGCGTGCCAAAAGAACGAATAGGGTTTAATGACTTAGTTCTCGATCCGGATGGAGTAATACGCCGGAATTTAATGTATGCCTATACAAAAGCAGATAAATTTTACTCGTTTTCTCTGCGAGTAAGCCTTAGCTATTTAAAAGATAAAAATCTTGACTTTAAGGTTTATTCTAACTCGCTCCAATTAGGTCAAAAAACTTTTTTACGTTTAAAACCTTATTCGGGTGGATATCAAAACATTGGTGCCCAAGGATATCAAATACTGTTGAATTATCGAGGCAGAAAAGTAGCAAGGCAGGTAAATTTAACCCAAGTTTTGAACGGCTCTATCCAAAAAGAGTGGGTGAAAGATAAAGTCGTACTGATCGGCACAACAGCACCGAGCGAAAAAGACCTTTTCTTTACTCCCTACAATGCGATCGACAGACAAGAAGCCGCTATGCCTGGGGTGCTAGTCCACGGTCAAATGGTAAGCCAAATCCTCAGTACCGTCTTAGACGATCGACCTTTATTTTGGTTCTGGCCTCAGTGGGCAGAAGCTTTATGGATATGGGGTTGGTCGCTAGTAGGAGGAATTTTAGTGTGGCGCTTTCGCCATCCACTATCATTAGCAATAGCTGCAACTGTAGCAGTAGCAGGATTGTTTGTTGTTTGGTTTATCTGCTTTACTCATGCAGTATGGATACCCTTCCTAGTGCCGACACTGGCATTGGTAACGACTGGCGGCACGAGCGGAATTTATAAATTATTCTACAATGCTTTTTACGATCCTTTGACGGGTCTACCAAACCGAGATTTATTCTTGAAGGAATTGCAAAAATCCATCGATCGCAGCAAAAGCCAGGTTAATTACTTATTTGCAGTCATCTTCCTGGATCTCGATCAATTCAAAATATTTAATGAAGGTTTAGGACACCAAGCTGGAGACGAAATATTACGTATCATCACCCAAAGGTTAAAGGCCATTCTCCATGCTAAATATACAGTTGCACGGATTGGAGGAGACGAATTTGCTATTTTGCTCGCAGATATTAGCAATATCGATTTAGTAACTCTCGTTACTGACAAAATCCAAAAAAAACTGTATTCACCCTTTAATTTAAAGGGACAAGAAATATTTATAACTGCTAGCTTTGGTATTGCTTTTAATCAAACCGGGCACAATTATAAACCAGAAGAATTGCTGCGAGATGCCCACACAGCTATGTATCGCGCCAAAGCATTGGGTAAAGCACGCTATGAAGTTTTTTCTGTAGGTATGCGTACCCAAGTTGTCAGCCGCTTGCAGTTAGAAAATGACTTGCGTCGAGCGATTGCTTCTGCAATAGAAGGAAACAGTCAAGAGTTAAGCGTCCACTACCAGCCGATCGTATCTTTAGAAACTGGGAAAATCGCAGGCTTTGAAGCCCTAGTGCGTTGGCAAAATTCCCAAGGCAAATTCATTTCCCCAGTAGAGTTTATTCCCGTAGCGGAAGAAACTGGTTTAATTGTTACCTTGGGTGAGTGGATATTGGAACAATCTTGTCGCCAGCTGCGTATTTGGCAACAGCAATTTACCATGCAACCAGAATTAACAATCAGCGTCAATCTTTCTAGCCAACAGTTTGCTCAACCAGATTTAATAGAAAGAATCGAACAAATCCTCAAAAAAATAGGACTAAACGGCCATAGTTTAAAACTAGAAATCACAGAAAGTATGGCCATGAAAGATGTTGATTCTACCATTGCAAAAATCTTACGTTTAAAAGCTTTAAACCTCAAATTCAGCATTGATGATTTCGGTACTGGTTACTCATCTTTGAGCTATTTACATCGCTTTCCTGTAGACACATTAAAAGTCGATCGTTCCTTTGTCAGTCGCATGGAAGAAACGACTGAAGATGCCGCGATCGTTCAAACTATCGTCATGCTCAGTCATATTTTAGGTATGGATGTAATTGCCGAGGGGATAGAAACAGCATCGCAAATGGAAAAACTGCGGATATTGCAATGCGAATACGGGCAAGGCTATTTCTTTTCTAAACCCTTGCACGCTGAGGCAGCAACCGCTTTGCTTAGCCAATATACTAATTCAGTTTAATGTTTCTTTTATCAACAAATCTTACTCCCTTCCCACTGTAAAATTATCGATCGCAAGTTACCTGTTTTTGTTTTCTCCCCCACTCCCCCACTCCCCCCATGCAATACATATTCTTTGAGTGGGAAAGGAGTAATGGACTGGCTCTCTATAAGGGAGCATCATCCAATGCTGCAATACCAGCATCGGAATCCTGAAAGCTGGAGAGAACTATTTCAGTTTGCACAATTTGTTGTTTTATCCATCCAGAAAACAAGTCAGAAATAATTTTACTGCGTACCGTAGCGTCTAACTTCGGTTGAATTACTTCTTCAACAAAAATCAGGTGCGCTCCTTTAGAAGTCACTACTGGCTTGATAAGTTGGGGCGGAGTAGCTGCGAAGACGGCAGCAGAAATCTCCGGTTTTAAATCGCTGCGGCGCAGTGTACCCCGATATCCTCCACAGCGGCGCAACTCTTTGTCATGGAGATATTGGCAGGCAACTTCATGGAAACTCATTTCATCTTCCCCAATAGCATAAAAAAGTTCCATTGCCAAATCTTCATCATCTAAAATTACTTCGTACATGACGACCTGAGCGTAATTGAGTAGATTCTCCACAAAGAATGGTTCGACTTTATCTGCGAACAGATGTTCGGCTAACTTTGAAGAAGTGACGCTAAAATAAGCTATTTCTTCTAAGTCGTCTAGAGATAGGCTATGTTTTTGCAACCATGCCAGGGTTTGGTCAGTGCGTCTGAGGTTGTTTGCCAACCGGATGTTGTCTGCTGATTTCTGAAGTTCTTCAGGCTCTACTTTGATGCCTAGTTCTTTCGCTTTAGAAGTGATAATTTTGCGGGTAGCGATATTTTCGAGAAATGTGGGTATTTGGCAGGATAGCTTGATTTGACGGATCAAATCTTCGGGGTAGACTGTGATATTTCGCATGATGTACGTCTTTGTAAAATACTTGAAACAAGCACTCAAAGCCAAGCTATACAGACAGGGAATTAAAAAACTTTTTCTAGAGTTGCAGACCGTCTTTTTGTAGTTTCTTAAAGGGATCTAAGATGAAGTCAATGACGCGACGCTGACGAACAATTACTTCTGCGGTTGCTGTTTGACCTGGATTTAGGTCTATGCGTTTGTTTTGGGCTTGAATGTAAGTGCGATCGAGCGTGATTTCCAGTTCGTAAGTTTCCACCGTTCCTCGATCTGTTTGTGTAATCTTGGAGTCGGGTGAAATCCAAGTTAGGCGACCGTCAATAATGCCATAATCTTGGAAAGGATAGGCATCAAATTTAAGTTTGACGGGCATTCCCACGCGCAGAAATCCGCTTTCTGTGCTACTTATATTAGCCCTTAGCACTAGGGGGGCTTCTTCAGGTGCAATTTGCGCGATCGTCTGACCGGGTTGCACTACAGCGCCAGCACGTTCGATCGGCAACTGAAAAATAGTTCCTTCTACTGGCGATCGCAGCACTCGCTGTCCTAACTGAAATTTCAAAGATTCAATCTGACTTTTACTCTGCGCGATTTCAGCGTTGAGTGTTGTTATTTGCACTTGCAAATCTTTCAGTTGTTCTTGACTTTTAAGCACAGCTAATTTACCTGCTTGTAGCAAGCTTTCGTAGCCACTTTGCTGCTCTTTTACGTATGACTGTGCTTGCTCGATCTCGGTCTTAGCTTGATGAAGCATTTTCTCATAGCCGCCCTGCTGTTCTTTCAGCCTTGCTTCGGCTAATTTAATATCAGCATTAGCTTGATGAATCATTTTGTCATAGCTACCTTGCTGCTCTTTTAACCGCGCTTCGGCTAACTTAATTTCAGCATCAGCTTGATGAATCATTTTGTCATAGCTACCTTGCTGCTCTTTCAACCTCGCTTCGGCTAATTTAATCTCAGCTTCAGCTTGCGATCGCAACCGTTCGCTCTCTTCTGCCAACTGTTGTTTTTCTACTACTTTAACTTCCGGAACCACACCTTGCTGCCAAAGTTTCCGGTAGCGCTCCACTTCTGCCATATCCTTTTTATAACGGCTGTCTGCTAAGATGTAGGCCGTTTTAGTTGCGTTGATATTTTGCCGCGCCTCTTCGATTTGAGCTAGTTTTTCCTGTTGTAAAGTATAGGCAGTTTTCTTTGCTTCCAGATTTTCTTGCGCTTCTTGAATTTGAGCTAGTTTTTCCTGTTGCAAAGTATAAGCAGTCTTGCTAGCTGTGAGGTTTGCTTGCGCCTCTTGAATTTGGGCTAGTTTTTCTGCTTGCAATGTATAAGCGGTCTTGTTAGAATTCAGGTTTTGTCGCGCCTGCTCAATTTGCGCTAATTTTTCTAAATTTTGCGCCTCGTTCTGTTGCTCTTGGGCGCGAATTGCAATCAACAATTGGTTTTTAATTAGTTCCAACTGTGCCATCCGATTTTGTTGACCTTCCAATTTCGTTTCGGCTTGCTGAAGGTCGCTGCGGAGTACGTCAGATTCCAATTCCATCAGAACCTGTCCAGCTTTTACCCTTTGCCCTTCTTTGACGCTAACTTGGATGACAGTTCCGGGAACGGCAGCATCTAATCTTTGAGTTGCACCAGAAGGTTCCAGTCGCCCTCTCGCAGTACCAGTTTCATCGACTTTAGAGAGCATTGACCAGGGTAAAACGATGCCAGCAAATACTAGCATCAAATACAGCAATCCCCGCGTCCAAACCTGGGGCAATGTATCGATTAGTTCTTTACTTAAAGGCGACCAATCATCAGCGGGAGATTCAGATATTTCTGGCGATCGATCGCTAATATTTTCCGCCAAAGTTTGGTCGGTGAGGGAATGACCGTTCCGACTGGTAATAGAATCTAGCGTACTTCTTGTGTTTGGCATTGTCGTGTGCGTAAGGGTAAAAATAACTGAATTTAGCCAACGGCAGTTAGCTGTTGCTGATTGAGGTAGAAGTAGTGACCCCGTTTTGCCATTAATCGATCGTGGTCGCCACTTTCAACCAATACCCCTCGATCGAGTACCAAAATTAAGTCAGCATTTCGGACTGTGGAAAGGCGATGAGCGATGATTATGGTTGTTCTGTTTTGGGAAATTTTGCTCATGTTGGTTTGAATGATTCGCTCCGATTCAGCATCCAGGCTGCTGGTAGCTTCATCTAAGATCAGCAAGCGGGGATTTCCTACTAGGGCGCGAGCGATCGCAAGGCGCTGTCTTTGTCCCCCAGAAAGCATTCCGCCGCCTTCGCCGATTTGCGTTTCGTAACCCATCGGCAGGTCTTTAATAAACTGATGTGCCCCTGCTTGTTGGGCTGCTTCAATAATTTCATCCAGCGTCGCTTCTGGGTGTCCTACGCTTATATTTTCGCGAATTGTACCGCCAAAAAGGAATGTATCTTGATCGACAACACCAATCTGAGAACGCAGCGATCGCAGCGACACGCTCGTAATATCGTAACCGTCGATCGAAATCTTTCCTTCTGTGGGCGGATAAAGACCCAAAACTAGCTTGGAAATTGTAGTTTTCCCGGAACCGCTGCGTCCGACTAGGGCGACAGTTTGCCCTGGCTGTGCTTCAAAGCTGATGTTTTCTAGAGTATTGGAATCGCTGTCAGGGTGATAGCGGAAAGTGACTTTATTGAAGTGAATGTGACCGCGAATTGGCGGTAAAGATTGGCGAATTTCGTGTTGTAAATCTTCTTCTGGCTCCGCGTCAAGCACATCGTCGATGCGTTCGACGGAAATGACAACTTCCTGCAATTGATTCCACAATACAATTAGTCGCTGAAACGGACGAATAACGTTACCGAGCAACATATTAAAAGCAACTAATTGCCCGATAGTCAGTTGATTTTGAATCACTTGCCAAGCTCCAAACCAAAGTAATGCTGTGGTTGCCACGGCTTCGATCGTGGAGCTGAAGATGATAATAAAATTGTTGAAAACTTTCCCGGAAAATGTACTTCTAATGGATTTGTTAAACAGTTCTTCCCAATGCCAGCGTACTGTCCGCTCGATCGCCATCGATTTGATAGTGCGAACACCGCCCAGAGCTTCTATCAAGTAGCTATTCTCAGCGTTAGAAGCGCTAAATACTTCTCGCGAGATGCGTTGGAAAACAGGCGTGGCAATCAGCGTCAGTAACAGAAATGGCGGTAAGACTAATAACACCAGCGCTGCCATTCTCCAGCTATACCAAAACATCAATGCCACATAGACGAAGACTGTCAGTAAATCGAGAAAGATTGACAGCGATTCTCCAGTTAGGAAACGTTGAATTTTGCGATTTTCCTGCACGCGGGAGATGATGTCTCCCACATAACGGGACTCAAAAAATCTGAGCGGTAGCCGGAAGGTATGGCTGATAAAACCGATAATTAGTGCTAAATCGACTCGGTTTGCAGTATGGTCGAGAAGATATTGCCGCAGTCCGGTCATCAGGACTCGGAAAAGGCTAAAGATGAGCAAACCAAAGCCTACTGCTGTTAATGTCAGTTCGCTGCGCTGCACTACTACTCGGTCTAATAGCAACTGAGTGAATAAGGGTGTAACTAATCCAAATATCTGAATAAAGATGGAAGCAGTTAACACTTCCAACAGCACTAGCCAGTGGGGTTTTAGTAATTCAAAGAATCGCCAGAAAGGTTGGCTGGATTCATCGACTTCTTTGAGGAAAGGTGTGGGTTGCAATAATAATAAGTAGCCAGTCCAACCAGCTTTGAATTCTGCATGGGTGAGGTTGCGTTGACCGATCGCGGGGTCTGCAACGATAACGCGATCGCGAGTTACTTTGTAGACTACGATGTAGTGTTTCCCTTCCCAGTGAGCTATGGCAGGCAAGCTTTGTTTGGCAAGTTTGTCAAGGCTGGCTTTTACAGGTCTGGTAGAAAATCCGATACTTTCTGCTGCTGCTGCTAAACTTCGTAAAGAGGCACCGTTGCGATCGACATTGGCAAGATCCCGCACTCTATTGATGCTGAAACGCTTACCCCAGTAGCGACCGATCGTTACCAGACACGCAGCACCGCAGTCAGACGCACTTTGCTGTTTAAAAAACGGATAGCGTCTGGTAAAACCTTGCCACAATTGACCAGCTGCTACTGTTGGACTGGGAAAGTAAGCTTTAGCGATCGATTTTGGATTTTGGATTTTGGATTTTGGATTGGGGGGTTGGCGATTTTGGATTTTGGATTTTGGACTGAATTTTTCTTTGCTCCTGTGCGCCTCTGCGCCTCTGTTCCTCGGCTGCTCTACTCGTGCTGGGGGGGTTTCCTCTCCTATCAATTGAGTTAATTGCGGCAAGCTAGAGAGCGCTTTTTCCCAATCGGAATCGGTGAGGATATGAAGTTCGGTTGGTTGAGTTACCTGCCAATTGCGATCTTTATCTTTACTCAATTGGGAAGGTGCGTAGATGCTTCCGGGGGTGAGTTTTTGGCCTGAAGAATGTAGGAGTTCGCCACGGTGGAGGAACCAAAGTTTGCAATCTTTGAATAGGGGTGCGGGGAGTTTTCCCACATCGAGGTTATGCTGTTCCAAAAGCGATAGCACTTCGATCGCTTCCCCACCGGGAAAATCCCGAAGGGAACCACTTTGTTTGCACAACAGCAACAAATCCCAAACTACAGCCTTACGGTAAAGATGTTCTCGGATATGCGGATATTTCTGAATGAGGCTTTGCAGAAATTCGCCAGGAAGATAACAAAGTGTGAGGTTGATGGAAGCTCTCGCAGCATAAGGCTGAAAGTCTTCTTCCCCAAAGAGAGTTAGCTCGCCAAATGATGCGCCTGTTTGGAGTGTAGCGATTAAGTTATCGTCGCGATCGAGCAATCTAACTTTACCAGCAAGGACTGCATATATACCTACTGTCGCGTCTGCTGCCTGCCAAAACAATTTTCCTGCTGTTGGTTCTCTTAGCTCAAAAAGCTGGAAATATTGGGAAAGTTCTGATTCCGGAATTGCCTGAAAGAGGCTTTGGCGGAGTTGTTGAGTTATATCTTGTTTGGAAAATCCTGATGGCTGTTGAACCATAGCTTTCTCAAATATTTAAGTAGGTCTATTTAGTGGTTTCGATGATATTAAAGGGTGAAAAAAAATCTGGTACTGAAGTAGGCTGTAAATCGTGGATGGTAATGCCAAATTTCTTAGTTGTGGGGAAATCGGTTGTTACTTTTTCCGGTTTCGATCGCGTGGATAGTCCCATTTGCTTGAGCAGGCGGTTAATGTGGCGATCGCTGACCGCAATCCCCAATTCTTTGGCTAAATGTTTCCCCAACCATTGCGCTGTCCAGCGCTCAAATGAATAGCCATACTCGCGGGGACTGTGATTCAGCAATTCTTTTAAGCGATCGAGATATTGAGTATTGATAGTCTTGGGACGACCGATGGGTTGCTCGTTCCATTGGTGCGCTTTGCCTTCTCGTGCGATCGCAATCCAGTACCGTGCTGTTTCTTGAGTACATCCCAGCTCTGCACATATTTGCGTTTGCGATTTACCTTCATCTGCCAAAAGGATGATTTCTATGCGACGGCGGTACTCCGGTCGTAACTCCGTTTCCATACTTTTGAGTAAAAGCTTTCTTTGAAAAGGTGTCAAAAGTTGAACCTGACTTGCCAAAGTAATTCCTCCTTTCTCGATTTCGTTCATTTGTCTAATTCCCGCTGTTTTCAACTTTTAAGTGTTATATGACAAACAGAAACAAGGAAAAATCCTTGTTTTCTCCCAAAACTGAAAAAAATTTGACCTAAGCTTAATTTTCCTGGCTCAGGTTAGTACAATTCTCGGCTTCGATGCTTATTGCTTAGCTGGAAGGTTCGATCCCTTCCCCAATCGATCTGGTACTAACTAACCAAAATTCCGTATTTTTTGTCTAACTTGTGGGCGCTTCCTTACCTGTTAAGCTTAATATTCCTCCTTATATAGTTTTCTGTTAATGCAGCTTATCTTACAAAAACCCAAAAATATTTCTACCTAAATGGGTATAACAATATCGTTAATTAACCCGAAAATTAATGTAATATTATATACAAATATTTTTTATTTT
>NZ_JACJUP010000670.1:0-3865 GCF_014748295.1 Planktothrix sp. FACHB-1355
AAAACAGAAATTAATGTAGTCGTTCAAATTGGCAGTCAGTTGGGCATAGCTTTGCAGCAAGCCGAATTACTAGAACAAACTAAAAGACAGTCCGCTGCACTGCAACAAGCTTTATTAGCAGCAGATGCAGCTAATCGTGCCAAAAGTGAATTTCTCGCTAATATGAGCCACGAATTGAGGACGCCGCTCAATGCCATACTCGGCTTTACCCAAGTGATGAGCCGCGACAGTGACCTATCCACCGAACATCAAAAGAGCTTAGAAATTATTAATCGCGCTGGGGAACATTTATTGTCATTAATCAATGACATTTTAGAAATGTCCAAAATTGAGGCAGGCAGAACCACAATCAATCAAAGCAAATTTGACTTGCTTTATATGCTGAACAATTTGGAGAATATGATGCGGTTAAAAGCTTCTTCCAAAGGCTTGCAACTTACCTTTGAATATGAAAGTAATCTTCCTCAGTATGTGCAAACAGACGAAGGTAAGTTACGTCAAATTTTACTCAATCTCCTGGGAAATGCTATCAAATTTACGGCGAAAGGTAGCGTTGATTTGCGCGTAAAAACAGAAAAGTGTGCTAGTGAAAGTGGAGGAAATAATGAAGGGGAAAATCCGGTATATTGTCCTGAAATTTGCCGACTTTTCTTTGAGGTAGAAGACACAGGCCCTGGCATTGCTCCTGAAGAAATTCATATGCTATTTGAAGCTTTTGGTCAGACAGAAACTGGTCGAAAATCTCAACAAGGAACCGGATTGGGTTTAGCGATTAGCCGCAAATACGCGCAAATGATGGGAGGAGATATTAGAGTTACCAGTGTCCTGGGAAAAGGAAGCTTATTTTCTTTTGATATTGAGATAAACTTGGCTGATGCTGCTGATAGTGAGCGAAACCATAGTAAGCGCAAGGTAATTGGTTTAGCACCCGACCAACCTGAATATCGCATCTTGGTAGTAGATGACGCCAAAGAAAGTCGTTTAGTGCTGATCGAATTCTTTACATCAATAGGCTTTTCTGTGCGGGAAGCTTCTAATGGTATCGAGGCAATTACGGCATGGTCTAACTGGAAACCGCACCTGATATTTATGGATATGCGGATGCCGAAAATGGACGGTTATGAAGCTACTAAAGAGATTAAAACTAGGGAGTCATCGCGCATCGATCGAGAGTCATTAAAAACAGGAAACATGACAAATGAAAAAGAAAAAATGACTGTAATTATTGCTTTGACTGCCAGTGCTTTTGAGGAACAGCGACAGAAGATATTAGCTGTGGGGTGCGATGATTTAGTTCACAAGCCATTCCAAGCGGAAGTTTTATTAGAAAAAATTAGCGTACACTTAGGAGTTCGCTATGTTTACGCAGAAGAAAAGGTTGATAAAGAAACATCTGCGGAAAAAACGAAAGCAACTTTTACAGAAGCCGATTTACTGCATATATTGTCTCAAATGCCAGTTGAGTGGGTGAAACAGGTACACGATGGCGCGGCTGAATGCAGCGATGATATCATTTTGGCATTGTTAGCTCAAGTTCCACCAGAAAATGTGGCTTTAGCGGAGAGCTTTGCCGAACTGGCTAATAACTTCCAATTTGAGAAAATTATGCAATTAACTCAACAGGATGAACAATGAATAACAAAAAATTTAACTTGCCACGAAAAGATATTCTCATTGTTGACGATACGCCAGAAAATTTGCGCTTTTTAGCTAAGATTCTGACGGAGCAGGGCTTCAACGTTCGCAAAGCATTAAACGGGCATATTGCTCTCTCTTCTTGTCAAAAATTATTACCGGACTTGATATTACTGGACATTATGATGCCGGATATCGACGGCTATGAAGTTTGTCAGCGGTTGAAAGCTGCGGAGAAAACTTCTAAGATTCCAGTAATTTTCTTGAGTGCCTTAAATGATGCTTTTGACAAAGTAAAAGCTTTTAATGTCGGGGGTGTTGACTATATTACCAAACCGTTTCATTTTGAAGAAGTTATTGTCCGCGTTCAAAATCAATTGGTGATCAGGGAAGCGGAGATAAAAATAATGAATATAAATGTCGAACTCGAACAACGGGTAAGAGAGCGTACCAGTCAGCTAAAAAAAGCTAATGAAGAACTGAAACGAGAGATATTAGAGCGCAAGCAACTACAAAGTCAATTGCTGCAAATGGCGCTACACGATCCCCTGACTAACTTGCCGAATCGAGCTTTATTCATGGAGTGTTTGTCAGAAGCTCTCAACCGCGCTAAGTCAGAGTCTGGTTGTCAATTTGCCGTGCTATTTTTGGATTGCGATCGTTTCAAATTTATTAACGATTCTCTCGGTCATTTAGTAGGCGATGAACTGCTCATTGCGATCTCTCGCAGACTGGAAAAATCTCTTAATCTGGTTGATACTTTAGCGCGATTGGGCGGCGACGAATTTGCTATTCTTATTGAAAATATTTCAAATATAAAAATGGCTACGCTTGTTGCTGATAGAATTCTGAAAGAACTATCAAACCCCTTTCAACTATCCAGATACGAAGTATTTATTAATGTCAGTATTGGGATTGCTCTCAGCAATATTTCTTACGATAAGCCAGAATATTTGCTGCGAGATGCCGACACGGCGATGTATCGTGCCAAGGCATTAGGAAAAGCTCAATATCACGTTTTTGACCCAGATATGCACCAACAAGCTATCCGAGTTCTACAGCTAGAAAACGACTTGCGAAGGGCCATCCAACGGGAGGAATTTATTGTTTACTATCAGCCTATTATTTCTCTAACTAATGGCAGAATTGCTGGATTTGAAGCTCTTGTGCGCTGGCGGCACCCTACTCGCGGTATGGTTTCTCCCGCAGAATTTATTCCCCTGGCGGAAGAAACGGGATTGATTGCCGATATTGACACTTGGGTATTGCAGTCAGCTTGCCATCAACTACTTATCTGGCAGAAAACTTGCCCTGCTAAGGAAATCTTAACTATTAGCGTCAATCTTTCGAGGCGGCTATTTTCCCATCCTAATTTACTTGAAAGAATTGATAAAATTCTTCACAAAACGCAACTGAATCCGGAAAGTTTAAAGTTTGAAATCACAGAAAGCGCTATTATGGAAAATAGCGAAGAAGCTAACAAAATTTTAGCTGAAATCAGGAGGCGTCAAATTCAATTAAGTATTGATGACTTCGGCACTGGCTACTCTTCATTGAGTTACCTGCACACCTTTCCCTTAAATACGCTCAAAATTGACCAGTCTTTCGTAAAACTGATGGATAAAAACACAAATAATATGGGACTGGTTCCCATGATTATCTGTATGGCCCATACAATGAAGCTGAGTGCGATCGCTGAAGGTGTAGAAACTCCCGCTCAGTTAGCACAACTGAGAAGTTTAGGGTGCGATTTTGGTCAGGGCTATTTATTTTCTCAACCTTTGGATAGTAAATTGGTTTTAGAATTGATAGCAGCAGACCCCCAATGGTGAGCGTTATGGAAAGTACGATCGAAGAAAATACATTGATAAATAAATTAATCTACTCTCACAAAGTCAACATTTTAGTAGTTGATGATTGTCCAAATAATCTGCGAGTTTTATCATCAATTCTGACACAAAATGGATATATAGTTCGGAAAGCGTTAGACGGAGAAATAGCTATAAGCGCTTGTCAAAAAATATTACCAGACCTAATTTTACTCGATATTATGATGCCAAATATGGACGGTTATCAACTTTGTCAATATTTTAAACAAAATGAAAAAACCCGCCATATACCTATAATTTTTATCAGCGCTCTTGATGACGTACTGGACAAAGTAAAAGCTTTTAATAGCGGTGGTGCGGACTACATAAGCAAACCATTTGAAGTTAAAGAAGTGTTAGCT
>NZ_JACJUP010000671.1:0-3755 GCF_014748295.1 Planktothrix sp. FACHB-1355
AAGGGTGAAGCATTGCGGGAGAAAGACTTAATCGTCAGATGAATTTTTTGTGACATCGAACTCAGGTTAACAAGGATAAGAAGGGACTGGCGAACATAGCAGCTTGAGTGCGATCGCGCAAATTTAACTGACTCAAAATACTGGTAATATGATTTTTGACAGTTCGTTCTGAAATATACAGCACTTCGCCAATCTCTCGATTACTCGCGCCTTTGACGATCGAACACAATACCTCACGTTCTCTAGGCGTAAGTCCCGCCAGTTCTGGGGGAAGGCGAGTAGGCTGAGTTGGAATTGAGGGAAGTGGGGAAGCGATCGCTTTTTCCATCAATCCTGGCCCCATTTGTGTGTAACCTTTATGAATGGCTCGAATTGCCGCTGCTAAATCATCAGAATGAGTGTCTTTTAGTAAATACCCTTTAGCACCCAATCGCATCGCTTGCGAAACGTAATCATCATCATCAAAAGTCGTCAAAACTAACACTTTAGTCGAGTTAAATTGCTGACAAATTACGCGAGTGGCAGCAACACCATCCATAATAGGTATTCTCACATCCATTAAAACCACATCCGGCTGCAAAGCTGACGCTTGCGCGATCGCTTGTTGTCCATTTTCCGCTTCTCCCACCACTTCCAAATCCTGTTTGACCCAACGAATCGTGAATTTCGCGAGCAATCCGATTTCGCTCTTGTAGCGTTGCCCTAAGAGTCAACCCATAAGTTATCGCCGTATTTAGTCTATCTAGTAGGAAAGTTAAAGAATTATTGCAATTCCAGAGAAGACCTGGCCCAACAGACCTGGCCCAGTCAACAGCTGCCACAGCAAACCCTCCAGATTCTGCCACTCCTATCTGGGAGTGGCATTGCATACTTTCCCTGGCAAATTTGTATGTTATGTAACAATTTGTGTTTTTCCAATCTATTATGCAATTAATGGCGCTACTGTATAAGAGTACACAAAACGCGGGAGGGAGTTGTGAGTCAAAGAGTCACCATTGCGGTGACTGAATCACTGTTTGCCCGACTTCAGCCCGTCAAGCATCAATTTAATATTTCCGCTATTTGCCAGGAGGCTTTAAAAATGGCTATTACTTACGAAGAACTCAAAGTCCAACTTACCGAACAAGAAAATTGGGTAGAACGCCTTCAGACGGAAAAGAAAGTTCTCCTCAACAAAGTCCGCCAAGAAGGGTTTGAACTAGGCATTCGCTCCAGCGCCAAGTTATCTTACAAAGATTTCCGCCATTTTGAACGAGTTCAGTCTCTGGCGGTTGCCCTCGATGAAGATGTGCTGGACTACCTCTGGACTTTTCTGAATCTGAAAGACTATCCAGAACAAGCTCGTTTGAATGATGCCGATTTTACTTACTTACTGGAAGTCGATCCCCAAAGTCGGATTAGCTTTGCTCAAGGATGGATCGATGGAGTGTTATCCGTTTGGCAAACCATAAAGACTCAAGTAGAAAACCCTCAATAGTTCCATCCTCAACCCAGGCTTTGTCTTTTGAGCAATTGCCCAAGTACGATCGCAATAGACATCTCCGCCAAAAGAATCTCAAAGGGCAGGCAGGATGCCTACTCCACAAGAATTTTTGGAGATGTCTATTCATTACTGCTTGGCGGTTGGTATTGTTCGCAGAAACCCGGTTTCTTGAAGAAACCGGGTTTGTTTGGTTTCTTTGCCTTGAGATTCAAGATTTCAGATTCATTTTTCCATCAAAAATCTAAAATCTAAAATCCAAAATCCCTACAGCAGTCCGACCAAGTGCAGTGGCCCCTGACCGCTGATCAGCTCCAACAGCAAGGCAATCAGAGCAATCATCGCCACACGACCGTTCCAAACTTCCGCAGAAGTAGTCAGTCCCCACTCCCAACGCTCTTGGGGGTACATCTTGACTTTTTTCTTCATCTGTGTTACTTCCGCAAGCTTCACGCTGGGAGAGTTGAGAGCATTGATGACTAAATCTGCTAAGGCGTCAATAAATACGGGATGGGTATTGAGGGCGGGTACGCGGCGGAAGTTGTGAATGCCAGCTTCCTCAGCTAGTTCGCGGTATTCGATATCGATTTCTTCGAGAGTTTCGATATGCTCGGAGACAAAACTGATCGGCACAACTACCAAATCTTGAACTCCCTCAGCGCCGAGTTGTTCGATCGCATCTTCAGTATAGGGTTTGAGCCACTCGACCGGGCCGACGCGACTTTGATAAGCGAGGACGTGGGGGTTCGGTCTATTGAGGTTTTGCATAATTAAAGCACTGCATTCCTCAATTTCTTTTTGGTAGGGGTCGCCGGCTTCTTCTACGTAGCTGACGGGGACGCCGTGGGCGCTAAAAAAGACGGTAACTTCATCGCGATTGGGAAAGCGATCGAGTTCCTGGGCAATTAGATCCGCCATTGCTTGCAAATAACCGGTTTGCTCATACCAGGAACGAATGACGGTGTAGTCAATGCGGTTGAGCAAGGGGTCTTCTTGCCAGATTTTTTCCATCAGGCGGAAGCTGGAACCGCTGGTGCTGATGGAAAATTGGGGATAAAGGGGCAGGATAACCAGACGATCGATCCGATCGCGTTTGATCCTGGCAATTGCTTCCTCTGTGAAAGGATGCCAGTAACGCATCCCAATGTATACTCTGGCCGGTTGTCCTTTTTGCTGTAAATGTGCTTCTAAAGCTTGTGCCTGGGCTTCTGTAATCTGACGCAGGGGCGAACCCCCACCAATTTGGCGATAATTTTCTTGAGATTTCTTGGCTCGCATTGTGGAGATAAACCAAGCCAGAGGTTTTTGTAGCCAGGGAAAAGGCAGGCGAATGATTTCCGGGTCGGAAAATAGGTTAAACAGAAAGGGACGGACATCTTCCAGTTGATCTGGCCCGCCCAAGTTGAGTAATAAGACCCCAGTACGCCCCATAGCTACTAACAGTTTCCCAAAGTTTTTATATTTGTTACCGATTTTAACAATATAACCTGTTAATGGATGAAGTTAGCAACAAACTATACATAAATTCAGGAGAATTAAGCGGTGGCAACAATTTTAAGGGAATGGAGCTATCGGTATCAGTGGTTGTACGATGCGATCGCCCGTCTTGCTGCTGTCAGCGTCGGCGGTGAAGGGCGTTTCCGCCGTTTAGCTTTAGAAGGCTTAACGATCGATTCAGAAACTAAAGTGCTAGACCTTTGTTGCGGTAGCGGTCAAGCAACGCAAGTGTTGGTGCAACACTCCCAAAACGTGACGGGATTGGATGCCTCGCCTTTATCTTTGCAACGAGCGCGGCATAACGTTCCTCAAGCCCAGTATACAGAAGCTTTTGCGGAAAATATGCCGTTTGCGGACAACTGTTTCGATCTGGTACATACTAGCGCCGCCATGCACGAGATGCAGCCCAAGCAATTGCGACAAATTCTCAAAGAAGTTTACCGGGTGCTGAAACCGGGTGGGGTATTTGCGCTGGTGGATTTTCACGCGCCGACGAATCCCCTATTTTGGCCGCCGATATCCTTATTTTTGTGGTTGTTTGAAACGGAAACGGCATGGCAACTCATCCAAACCGATTTGCCTGGGTTGTTGGCAGAGATGGGATTTCGGGATAAACAGCAAAGTTTGTATGCGGGTGGCAGTTTGCAGGTGATTTGGGCGAGGAAATGAAGAAAGGGGCTAGGGGCTAGGGGCTAGGGGCTAGGGGAAGAGGGAAGAGGGAAGAGGGAAGAGGGAGGAGGGAGAGGGAAGACGGAAAAGGGAAAAGATTTATTCTCCC
>NZ_JACJUP010000672.1:0-3807 GCF_014748295.1 Planktothrix sp. FACHB-1355
ATCCTGCCTGCCTTTAAGATTCTTTTCTGGAGATGTCTATTAAAGATCGAACATTGGCCAGAAAAGTTTGTAATGTTTGTGCTTGCCAACATTACAATCAGCCCCAAATATTATTTTTTTATTACGCCACCTTTACGCGGGTGGCTTTTTTTTGTACGATGCGATCGAGTATCTAACTCAGTAGAGGGGTAGTTCGTGGAAAACTGGCAAGCTATTATTGCTACTTTAACCTTTGTCGGTGTAATTTTCTTAATCATGACTGAGTGGATACACCTAACGATCGCTGCCTTTTTAGGGGCATTGATATTAGTTTTCGCTCACGTCATGACTTTAACAGAAGCTATAGGATACATCGGTCAAAGTCATGCAACACTGAGCTTATTCTTCGGAGTAATGGTACTCGTGCGATCGTTTGAGCCAACCAAAATTTTTGATTACTTAGGAACTCAAATAGTTTTGTTGGCTAAAGGAAAAGGCAATCGCCTACTTTTAGGTATTGTGGCTATTACCACTCCCATTTGTGCCTTTTTACCAAATGCCACCACCGTAATGTTGCTAGCACCTTTAATTCCACCTATAGCAGAAGAAGTAGGTGTGGATTTTGTGCCCTTGCTGATCTTAATGGTTTTTATTGCTAATAGCGCTGGCTTGCTAACAATTGTTGGCGACCCCGCCACTTTCATTGTGGGAGATGCAGTCAATATTAGCTTTACAGATTACCTAGTTCGCTTGAGTTTGGGAGGTGCGATCGCTATTTTCACGGTGATAGCTATTCTCCCATTTTTATTCCGCCCAATATGGCAGAAAAATTTAGACGACCTAGAACATTTGCCACACCCAAAGATTAATCATCCCCGCGTTTTAGCAGTTGGCGCATTAATAGTGGCTTTCGTATTAATTTTCTTCGTCATCGGAGAAATGCTGCCGACCCCAATTTCTCCAGCGACAGTTGCTTTGTTGGGAGCAGTTTTAGCATTGCTACTTTCACACCATAGCAAAATAGATTCTGTCAATAATATATTGAGGGATGTTGACTGGAGTACATTGATATTTTTTATGTCTATCTTTGTGCTTATTGGGGGGTTGGAAAAAACTGGTGTAGTTGGCAGTTTATCAGGATTATTGGCAATAGTTTTAGGCAAAAATATTGCGTTTGGCTCAATAGCTATCCTCTTTTTTGTCGGAATTATATCGAGCGTCGTTCCCAATATTCCGCTTGTGGTGGCGATGGTGCCATTACTCAAACAATACGTAGTTAATGTAGGCTTAGTAAGCTCAGAAGTACTATCCCCAAACTTTCAAGGACAGTTCCCACCAGAAGTGCTACCGTTATTTTATGCCATGATGTTCGGTGCAACTTTAGGAGGAAACGGTACGATGGTAGGTGCTTCTTCCAACATCGTAGCGGCAGGAATTTCCGAACTGCACGGACGCCGAATTTCGTTTAAAACTTTTCTGAAATACGGCTTACCTGTGATGACGCTGCAACTGATAATGGCAGCATTGTATGTGATTGTTCGCTTTTTAATCTAGGGAAAGTTAGAAGCGGCGATTTTCATCAGCAGGAATACTTACTCTCCATCTCGATCTCAAGCGGCGGCTGAGAGGTCGTCGACAATTTTCACCCGTCCTTTGAGTACGGCTCTCAGCAGTCTGTTGAGAGAGCATCTGTCTTCTTCATCCAAGCTTTCATCGAGGATAGCTGCTAGGAGTCCGTAGCGATCGGCTACCGTAAGAACACCAGTATCGGTAACAGAGGCGAGAATTTCAGAAATTGCACCGGGAAGAAGATTTACTGGGTACATCATGGCAGTGGGTTGAACCCTACATATCTAATGTGCCGTGTTTTCGCCAAGGCAAGTGCGATCGCTTCGATAACTAACCTGTGAGAATTACTGGATTTTTGAGTGATGCAGCCTATCACATCTCAGTGATCTCAATTACAAAGCCGATGCCAAATGCCCAAACTTGGATGCCTTTACTCACATCGGCTCTTGCGTACATGGTGTGATAAGTAAAGCTAATTTATGACGCTAATCTTTGCTGTGTAAGCATTTCCATTCCCAATGCCCAATCCCCAATGCTCAAAAAAGCGGTTTTCCACACTAAGTACGGAAGAACCAAGCTAATTATGAAAAATCAATCCTTCTAAAGCTCTCTGTGTTTCGCTTGATTTTATCAGAAATTATTTTAGTTATACATATACAGTAGTTATTAGAAATAAAAATAGTTCTGTTATTGCACTTCTTAACATTTTTTTAAGAACTGTGAAAAACTTCGCCATAACACTTTAAGTTAAGACGCTCGCCAATTTGAATACTGTTTTGAGAATTGGAAAGGCTATCATAACAAAAGCTGCAAATTCTCTTGATTTAGCATGAGTTACCATTCCGTGCCAAATAACTTCGATAAAAACTCAGACTCCAATCCCACCGTGCCTTACGGCGATCCTGATATGCGAAGATTTGCTGACCGTCTTGCTAAAACTCTAGAACGGGATGCTTTAATTCAACAAACTACAGATGAGCTGAGAGAGTTTCTGCAAGTCGATCGCGTCGTCTTATATTACTTTTATCGCGAGTGGAAAGGTCAAATTACCTTTGAATCCATAAGTTCTAAGCAGTTATCGATTTTAGGATCGACAGGCCCGGACGATTGTTTTGATGATGAATACGCACAAATGTATCTGGCGGGAAGGATGAGAGCGATCGCAGATATAGAATCAGAGATCGTCAACCCTTGTCACCGAGATTATCTCCGCAGTATGCAAGTTCGCGCTAATTTAGTCGCGCCCATTCTCAATTCCGTCAGATTGTGGGGATTGCTAATTGCTCATCACTGCAAAGAAGCTCGTCCCTGGTCATCTCCGGATATTGAAGCAATGAAAAAAGGTGCAGAAACCTTAGCAAACGCTCCGGCAATCCGAAATAGCTGATTTGTAGAGACTGGTTATTTCTAGTCAATTATTCTAATTTGGACACGGTATCATCAAATATTTTTCGATCCAAAGTTTTGATTATGCCGTGTTCAAAGACGCATTTTTATAACAAAAAATATCCAAGTTAGTGAATATATAATAGAGTTTTTACAAACTCAATATCGGTATAGCGATATTTAATAATATTTCTGCATTAAGCATCTTTATTTGCCTGGGTATTTGCTAGAAAAACGGTTTCTAAACTTGGCGCACGGAAAAAACAGACTCCCTTCCACAGAGTCTGTTTTAATTGATGATATTCGAGCGGAGCGATCGCACAATTTTCATGGTAAAATTTAAGTGCGATCGCTCCTTCAACTTATCGGCGAAATTATCTTATCGGCAATAGCTCAGATAGGCTCCAGATACATAACCGCTAATTGGGCCAGTAACTCTTACCCAACCGTTGGAGCTATAACCGCTAATTCTGACACGAGTTCCGTTGTATAATTTGCCGACAATACGTCCTCCTGGAACTCGACGGACATTCAGCCGACCGCCATTTGTACTAACTCGGCGACAGTAGCCAGCACTAGCAACTCGATATCCACTTCCGCTTCCGCCATAATATGTTGTCACTGTGCGCTCATAACTGACGCTGCGAGCTACTACTGTACTGGCACTCGCCGCAGAGGGAAAACTAAATCCAGTCATGCCTACAGACAATAAGGCCATGACAGCCATAGATTTTAATGTTTTCAAGAGTTTCATGTGGTCAAATCCTTCTCTTCGCAAAAGATAAAAATTGAAAAATCAACTTCGCTTACCTTTCCAGAGCCTACTCATTCAAAACAGGAAATTTTGGAAAAAATTTTAGTTTTTGCTAATCT
>NZ_JACJUP010000673.1:0-3794 GCF_014748295.1 Planktothrix sp. FACHB-1355
TAAACAACCCGGAAATAAAAACCCATATCTTGTGCATTTTCGCCTTTATCGCTAATACTAATTAGCGGCACACCGTAATCAACTCGCACATTTAATCTGGGCAGTGGCTCCCACAGCAAACCCATACCAACTCCCGCTAAAAACCTCTCGTCATCTATCTCTTGTGATGTATTGGGATTATTCGGGTTATTCCAAACTCCTCCCACATCAAAAAACGGTGCTATTTGTAATGTCGGCAAATCGTTTTTATTGCGTTGCAAGGTAATGCGGTCTTCTATAGAAACTCGAAAGCCACTATCACCCGAACGCAAATTTTGCCGATAGCCGCGCAATGATTGACCGCCGCCGATTACAAACTGTTGGGATGATAATAAGCTATCGGTTGTTAATTGCACATCCGCTTGCAAGATGAGTAGATGATTGTTGCTCAGCCTTTGAACGCGCTGCACTTGACCTAACCAACTCAAAAAGCGTCCATCTGGAATTGGATCGGGATTAATAGTGGCGTCAAGTAAGCCGGTACCGAGACTAAATTGCGATCGCACCGCCGTCGCTCCCTTTGTATCCCGGCTTACATATTCTTGTTGAAAGTTAATTACACTGGTGCGGCTTCTCCCTTCTTCATCTGGCCCCTCGCCAAAAGGAGTTGGCTCGCCATCCAGAAACGTCTGACTTTCCCGACGGGTAAAACCAAGCGATAAGGTAAATTCTCGACGAGGCGATCGAAATATCGGTTGACGGTAACTGATTTCATAAAGATTCGATTCACCTGTAATATTAAATCGATCGAACGGAGGCTGAGTAATTTCGTAGAAATTAGGTGCAACTCTTAATTGCAGAGTGCCATCTTTCGCATTGAGGGGAACGCTGTAGGTAAAATCCAAAGCATTAGAACCTCCTGTAGTGGAACGATAATAAGCAGCAGCAACTTCATCCCCAAAACCGGTAATATTGCGATAGCGCAGATTCACCCCCAATCTTTCCGAACCAACGCTGGGTGCTGAATAATTATCAATACTAAAGTTACTATCAAATTGCTCTGCCTCGGTGACGCGAACGACGAGAACACTTTTTCCCAACTCGCTTCCAGCTCGCAGACTCGCTTCGACATTTTCAAATAACGGGTTAACGCGCAGCAATCTGAGTCGATCTTCTAGTTGATTGGTATTGAGGGGAGTAGTTATCCCCAGACGCACGCGATCGCGCACATAAGATCTTCTTAAGCGACGAGTTCCTTCGATCTGAATTCGTTCTAAACTACCTTCAATAATCCGAATTAGCACCACACCATTATTAACAGTTTGGTCTGGCAAAACCGCTCTTGATGTAATGTATCCACGGTCGATGTAAAGCTTGGTGATTGCATCGGCAACCGCCCTCAATTCATCCAAACTAACTTCCCGTCCTTCAAAAGGTTTGGTGATGGCGTTAATTTCTTCTGTACTTAAGACGGTGTTACCGACGACTTCGATTTTTTGAAGCGCTATTCTGATGGGAGGTGCATCTGACTCTGTTTCCGGTGTCGTTATTTCCAAAACCGGACGCTGGTCTTCGGGTGTGGTCGGTAAGGGTGTCGGTGCTGGTTGCAAAAACCGATCGGTATTCGGATTCGGTTGCGGATTCGGTGGTATTTGAGGCGGTATCTGAGGCGCATTCTGTGCTAATTCTTCAGTAAATTCTGCTGCTGAGGGATTTGGCAGCAAAACAACTCCAACTGCTGCATTACTGGGACGTAAGCTACAAAATACAGCACTGAAAATGGAAAATCCCGAACATAGCGATCTCCCTAACCGGGAGCGAAGTAATCCCTTATATTTGGAATAAATTTTTTTTTCCATCGGTCGAGCCCAAGTGACTATTCAATAATTAACTTTGTTCAGAGGAAATTTTATTATTCTCTTTTTGTCTAGCTTAGGTATTATACTTTTTGAATGCAATTAGCTATCGGTAAATCGGCGCAGACAGTTTAAATATTAATGTTTTGAGGCAATTTTTACAGTCGAACTGCACTAACTGGCCAAACATAGATTTGAAAAACTTATCAAAAAAGTAGTTTTTAAAATTCTATTTCCCAAGCTGATTGCATATCAAACATATAAACCATAATTAGCTCAAAATTTAGCATAACATCTAATTTGACGAAAAAAAGGGGTTTCAATTTTCCCATTTCAAGGATAATCATCTAAAAATTTTTCCTAATTTCAAGCTTTGTCCCTTCAAGGCGGAGGTAATCCAAAATCCTTGGTTCGGGCGCTCGGCGGCTCTAAACTAACTGCTACCAGAGCGAGTTTATGTATAAACATTTTGTTTTTTTAGTAAATTTCCACCTTAATTTACCATTAGTTATCTACAATTTGAAAGTTAAAAAGTTATCCCTTTCATCTGTTCAAATGGTACTTCATCTGATTGCTCTAACACAAGTACTGGTATCGGTTTAGCATCTTCATCCCATTTTATGTAGACAATGCGATCTTCAATTGTGGGTTGCCAAACATCGTCTCGATCGCAAGGGCTCAAAAACGTTTCAATACAGTCAATAATTTGATTTATTGTCACATAAGTGTATTGAGTCGGAAACTTCTTTAAAAGAACTTGAATGCGAAACAGCACAATATTTTTGCCTTTGTCGGATACGTTTATCTCATGTTCCACATCAAATACTTCGTCAACTGGTCGATCGCCAGCGCTGCCACTTTTTAAATTGCTAGAGCGCAGTGTGGAGGAAAACTTGTCTTTTAGTTTGCCTTTAATTTGCTCTACGATTGCCAAATGAAACACTTCCTCGCACATCCGCATCCGGATATAGTCCAAGATAATTTCTCGCGAGTACATTAGATCCCGCTTTGCAGGCGTCTGCTTGTAGGCGATCGTATCCTCTGGGTCTCTTGAGGTTGCGAGGCTTGGCTGCTTTTTCGGCTGCATTGTCAATTTACTCCACCTTTGGGGAGCGAGAATTTATTTTGAATATACTCCACTTCAGACAAAACGACTGTAAGCGATCGTCATTTTTAATCATCAGCCATCAAACCATGAAGTATCAGCAACAAATAATAAGCAATGACTATTTTCTCAAACCAGTCCCGATCGCAACGCCACCACAGCTGCCTGCACGCGGTCATCAACCGATAACTTATTCATAATCCCTCTCACGTGAGTTTTCACAGTGTTAGGACTGAGGTATAATGCCTCCGCAATTTCCGGATTGCTGTAACCTTCTACCATTAATTTCAAAACCTCTAACTCCCGCTGCGACAGATTCGCCACATTACCCGTCGGAGAAGGAGGTTTGAGATGGTCGATCACTTTGCGAGCGATCTGAGGGTCGAGATAAGTAGCACCCTCCGTGGCAGCTGCGATCGCTGCCAGCAGGCGATCCACACTCGCCCCCTTAATACAGTAAGCATCCGCACCGCTGGAAAGAGCGGCAATAATTTCCGTTTCAGTCGTGTGGGAAGTCAGCATCACCACTCGCACACTCGGAAGTTCCTTCTTAATTCGCTGTGTCGCCGCAATACCATCCAATCGCGGCAAACCAATATCCATTACCACCAGATCCGGCTTGAGTTTTAAAGCCGCCTCCACTCCCAGATAACCATCTTCGGCTTGTCCCACAAGCTCGATCTGCGGATGCGCGGCTAAAGATTGCTCCAACCCCAATTGCATCATGGGATCGTCTTCCACAATCAAAACCCGAAGCAGCGGGGAACCAGCAGGCAAATTTATCGGGGATGGTGTTTCAGGGGACATGATAGGGCTAGGGGCTAGGGGATAGGGGATAGGGCGTCGGGGCTAGG
>NZ_JACJUP010000674.1:0-3769 GCF_014748295.1 Planktothrix sp. FACHB-1355
GGTACTGGCGCTGCAACGTGCCGGTTACGATGTAGTTATTTTGGATAACCTGATCTACGGACACCGAGATGTGGTAGAGAAGGTTTTGCAGGTAGAGTTAATTGTTGGGGATACGAGCGATCGCCCTTTGCTCGATCGGCTTTTCTCCAGGCTCAACATTGCCGCCGTCATGCACTTTGCCGCTTTTGCTTATGTGGGCGAGTCTGTGACCGATCCAGCCAAATACTACCGTAACAACGTCTACGGAACTCTCACGCTGTTAGAAGCTATGTTGGCAGCCGACGTGAAGAAATTTGTCTTTTCTTCCACTTGCGCCACCTATGGTGTACCCCAAGTTCTTCCCCTTCCCGAAGATCATCCCCAAAATCCCATCAATCCCTACGGTGCTAGCAAGTTGATGGTAGAACGGATACTCTCGGATTTTGATGCTGCTTACGATCTAAAATCTGTTTGCTTCCGCTACTTTAACGCTGCCGGTGCCGATCCGGATGGCTTGCTGGGGGAAGACCACAATCCGGAAACGCACTTAATTCCTTTAGTGTTACAGACTGCGTTAGGAAAACGAGAATCAGTCTCGATTTTCGGTACAGATTACCCGACCCCAGACGGTACTTGCATTCGCGATTATATTCACGTCAACGATTTGGCCGCAGCGCACGTTTTGGGCCTGAAATATTTGTTGGAGTCGGGGGATAGTGCGGTATTTAATTTAGGGAATGGCGGCGGTTTTTCGGTGAAGGAAACGATCGAAACCGCTAGGGCGATCACAGGACGGGAAATTAAAGCTATTGAGTGCGATCGGCGTCCTGGCGACCCACCCGTCTTAGTTGGCAGTAGCGACAAAGCCCGACAAATCCTGGGCTGGAATCCTCAATACCCAGATTTATCTGAGATCGTATCTCATGCCTGGAAGTGGCACCAACAGCGTCATGCTTGAACGACAAAAAGCCTAAATGGAAAGTTGATTTTGAATGATAGGATTGCTTGAAAATGCCTCCTCTGGTATCTATTGTTGTTACTTGTTTCAATCAGGATCGCTACCTAGAAAAGTCAGTTAAAAGTGTACTTAACCAAACATTTATTGACCTAGAGTGCCTGATTGTCGATGATGGATCTACCGATAACACTCGTGAGGTAGTCGAGAATTTAATGAGGCTCGATTCTCGAATAAAATATTTTTACAAAGAAAATGGAGGGGTATCTTCTGCTCGTAATTTTGGGTTTAGGCAAGCTCAAGGCGAGTGGATTCAATTTTTAGATGGAGACGATTGGATCGACGATCGTAAAACTGAATTTCAATTAAATCATTTAAAGGGTGTAGATCGACAAAATACGGTGTTTTATTGCGATTACGAGCGTGTCTTTCTAGACGGGGAACAAAATATTACCGATCGGCAGTCAAATATTGTCGGAGATTTGACAAAAGAACAATTAATTCAGCGCTTACTTATACCTGATTTTTTAGCTGATTCTCCATTTCCATTATTGCAGCAATGCTTGTTGATGAATAGAAGCATTTTTAGTAAAAAAATGTTTGATGAAAGTCTTAAAGCTCTGCAAGATAGAGATTTTACATTAGACCTGGCGCTCGCCGGAGTAAATTTTATTTATACGCCTATTGTTGGTGCTTTCTATACAAAGCATCGCACTAATAGAACTAATAAGTGGTCTTACATGAAAGGGTATTATATTCTTTTCTATGAAACCATTTATAGCAAACACAAAGACTTACTGCCGCTTTGCGAAAGTGGCATAAATTTTTTAGTGCAAGACACAATTAGAGAAAAAGACAAGGACAATTTTGAGCGGTTAATGAAAATTATTCGCTCTCCGGTATATTTTTTAGATAAAAAAGTAAAAGTTAATAATGCTACCTTACTGAAATTACTTTATTCCTTGAGATCGTTCGTGCCTAGCTTTATACTTTATCAAAAGTACAGAGGGCCGCGCTCTCAAAAAATTCTTTCCCTATTATCACCGTTATTTAACTTGACAAAATCCTCAAAAGATAACGTTTACTTATAAAATAAAGAGAAGTAAAATATGAGTATAAAAGTTACATTAGTCGTTAGTGACTTTTCTGGAGGTGGAGCAGTCCGAGCATTTTTACTAGGACAAGTACTTAAAAAACTCAACTATGAAATAGAGTGTGTAGGATTTACCTTTGGTAAAGAACTGTATGCAATTCCTCCAGAAGGAATGCGAATTTATGCCGAAGAAGGTTATAAGTACCCTAAACTATTTAAACCAGCTAAAAAGATCTTAAAAAAGATAGATGGGGATATTATTTATGCAGTCAAACCAAAGCCTACAAGCTTTGGTATTTCTTTAATAAAAAAAATATTCGCTCGTCGTCCTTTGCTCTTAGATATGGATGACTGGGAACTCAGCTGGTACGGAGGAGACGAATGGAAATACCATCCCACACCAAAACAGCTTTATAGGGATATCTTTAAAAAAGATGCGGCACTGCGATATCCCGATCATCCTTTGTATGTAAAGTGGATGGAAAGCTTGGTGGAGAAAGCAGATGCCGTCACGATAGATACTGATTTTCTCAAGAAACGCTTTGGTGGTGTTTATTTACCCAATGGCAAAGACACGGAAATGTTTGACCCCGCGAAGTACGATGCGGAAGCAAGCAGAGCTCGCTACGGTTTGTCTGGGTGTCGTATTTTAATGTTTCCGGGAGCTCCGCGACCTCACAAGGGCGTTGAAGACGTTTTAAAGGCGCTAGACTTGCTCGAACAACCAGATTTAAGGCTGGTGATTGTAGGGGGCAGTCCCTATGATGATTATGATGATAAACTTATGCAAAGATGGGGGCGTTGGATTATTAAGCTACCAAGGTGTCCTGTGGAAGTGATGCCAGAGGTGGTAGCTGCCGCTCATGTTGTGGTTGTACCACAGCGAGACGACCTCGCAGCTAGGGCCCAATTTCCTCTCAAACTAACGGATGGAATGGCTATGGCTAAACCTGTTTTATCGACAAAAGTTGGAGATATTCCGGAAATATTGGATGAAACTGGTTATTTAGTCGAACCTGGTAGCCCGGAGCTACTCGCTGAAAAGATTCTAGGGATATTCCAGCATTTGGACGAAGCAAACGAGAAAGGGCAAAAAGCGAGAGAAAGATGTGTAAAATACTACAGCGTATATACTATGTCGGCTATACTTTCAGAGCTAATAGCCAATTTATAGGAAAAGAAGATGTGGTGAGGTGGAGCTTGCCAATAAATTTATTATAGGTATTCAAGGCCAGTTATTAATAGAAATAATACCTCCATGTCTTCCACTAAGCTTTTACTCAAATTTGCTCGCCGTTATCCGATTTGGATTTCACTAACGATCGTTCTGGGATTTTCAGGGGCGCTATTTAATGGTGTGAGTACAACTTTAATTGTACCCATCCTGTTGAATTTTTTAGGGCAGAAGGTGGATTTAAAAGGTGCCCCACCGCTGATTCAAGCGATTATGTCGCCATTTGATGGGGTTCCCGAACAATACCGCTTGTCAGTAATGGCGGTGTCGATTTTGCTGGCAATTGTTTTGAAAAATGTGGCTACCTATGCCAGTAGTTTGGTATCGAGTTCGCTGGGGCGGACGTTAACGTCGGATTTGCGGGAAGAAGGATTGCGGTTGTTGCTAGAGGTGGACTTGGATTATTATGCCAAGATGAAGGTAGGCGATTTGATTAACCGTTTGGGTGGAGAGATAGGTCGGACTGCGGGTACGATCGGCACATTAATTCGGGTAATTATTATCGCTA
>NZ_JACJUP010000675.1:0-3831 GCF_014748295.1 Planktothrix sp. FACHB-1355
ACGCAATTTCGCCAAGCAATTACCGGAAATCATCAAGGAAATAAACCCGAATAATTCAGAAACACATCGCCTCAACACCCAAATCGAAAACCCGATGATGCGTTCAGGACTTGCCTTTGCGGGTGCAGAAACTTGGCTAAAAGGTGGCAAACTTCCGCCAGAAGCAGGCAAAGGTTTTCTGTTCGCCCAAGATATCATCGGTATCGATTTATGGGAGAATGAAATCGCGATTTTAGTTGCCTGCGAAACTGCGATCGGCGATATCAAAAATGGTGAAGGCGTATTCGGTTTACGTCGCGCTTTTGCCGTCGCTGGAGCGAAAACTTTGGTAATGAGTTTGTGGTCAGTTCCCACGAAAGCAACCGTGCTACTGATGGAGCGATTTTTTGATAATTTGCAGCGCGGTTTAAGACGGGTTGATGCGTTACAAGAAGCGCAAAATTATATTCGCAGAATTACGATCGAAGAATTGCAACAATTTCCTCTCGGTTGTGAGGTAATCGATGAACTTTTGACATTAAAAATATTATCAGAAAGTAGGCTATCTTGTCAAGAGTTTAGACCGATCGAGCATAAATTTTTCTGGGGTGCTTGGGTTTGTCAGGGAGAGACAAATGAGTTGAAATAAAGGTACGTAGTTGCGCTTTAGCGCCAAATAAGAGCGCTGAAGCGCAACTACGTACCTGAAAATTATCCCTTTTGAATGATTAAATGAGTTGGTTTGTAAGTACGAATAAAGTTACTCATCACTTCCCTTTCTTCAATAGTTGGAGTTGCCAAACAACCGGAAGTTCCCGTTTGGGAATTGTTCTTAAATGCTGACGGATCGTAGTGAACTCCCAGTCCGCTGCGATTTGTCTTGAAAGTAGGTGTAACGGGTGACCAAACACCGCCAAATTCTCCAGAAGCTTTATCGACAGCACCTGGGCGATCGAATGTATAAACACCAAACGGAATAGGCGTTTGAGAACCTGCTACATCAGCGGGCGTTTGTTTGCTGACTCTCCCAGAAACGCACCGCACTGTATTCACAACTTTGCCCGTACTATCAATCAATTGGGTGCGGTAAACTTTTAACCCGCCGGCAATAGTTTCGTTCGTCTGAGTAGCGACAACTTTCGCTCCTTTTATCGAGTGAGAATTATCGTTATTGTTATCAGTTGAAGTTTCCCTCACAAGAAATTCTAAAGCGACCCAACGATTTGTGCCAATCTGCACCCAATTCCTTCCCCCAGCGGCTACCGGGTCGCCCGTCACCGATACCTTCGTACCGTTGGCAATTGTATCGACAACTAAACCGTTGGCGCTAGAACGTACATTCAAGGGGTCGCCTTGAGTTCTCACAGTAGCGGTGTAACTCATTTTTCCTTCCTTTACAGAATCTTAAGAAATGTTACAATCTTAAACTAAACTTAAGATTTAGCGAGCTGTTTTATGCCTATTGTACGCATCCACCAGATCGTTGTCTTGCAGGAATACCTGCTGCTGGTCTTCCACACCAATAGTACTGGGTGGCAGTTTCGGGTGACTAACTCGACAGGGAAAGTTTTTGGGATGCAACTGGCTTATGAGACGCCTGATGCAGCTGAGAGGGTGGGGCGCAATTGGATTGATTATAGATGCAATTTCAGAAGCCAAAAATAACGCACAAAACGATATTTTGCATCTTTGCATAACAACAAATAATTAGACATCTCCAAAAATTCTTGTGGGGTAGGCATCCTGCCTGCCCTTTGAGATTCTTTTGGAGGATATGTCTAATGGTGCGTTACACTGCGTTAACGCACCCTACAAACAAGCACTATGGTTTGGGTGAAATTCCTTTTTCTTCCAGGCAACGCTTAAATTCAACTTCCGCTTCTGTCGGTTCGGGATTATCGGTAACTTTCAAAGCACCGACAAGTTGATGAGAACCTCTTTTATCTAACGGTCTATCTAACTCAGCAACGGTATCTTTGTCGCCATTAGCTAAATACTGTCTGCATTCTCCTATGGCATCGATTCGCATTTCCCTGGATCTGGCAACGTCAGAATCTCCTTCTGTAAGATGGGTAGGTGTGCCTGATGTAGGGGATGAAATTGCTAAGGCGGAGAAAGCAGGTAAACCGAACATCCAGACAGTGATAGCTAGGAGTACTGTTGTGGCTGTGCGGTAAACTAGCTGAAAGCTTCTGTGCAAGTTAATCACGATCGCATTCCTTTGATGTTGAATCAGTCTGTCATCTGTTATGTTAATTAAGGTCGCACAAAAACTAATGTTCCTTGAGAAAGATTAAATACAAGCTGCTACTACCTCAGACGCACTTAGGGAAAATTTGGAGAAGCTGGAGTGGCGATCGCACCAACTGCCAGCTTCTTAAATACAGCCCTTTACCGCTTAGGAAAGCAGCGCTTGAGCGCTGAGAATAAACGTTTCATTTACCGAATCTACACTCCGCACTGAAAGAGTGGGAGACTCAACAACCGCGACTAAATCTAACTGAGGAGTATTTCCCCCGCTAACAATCGCAAAAATATTAGTTTTAAATGTTTCATTTGATGTTTGGATGACATAATCTTCCGGTTTTCCTGCTAATTGGATTAGATCGAGACCCGGTACAATAGCATCACCGCCCAGAATATCGAAGTGGGAGATTAATGCGTAGTCGGCATCTCCTTGACCTACGTAAAACTTTGACGGGGTGGGATTGGAGGCGCTGCGACCGACACCGATAATAAAGCGATCGCTCACACCCGAATTAGAGCCAATCAAGGTATCGACTTCGCCAACTCCCAAACTGGTAGGAACAATTTCCGGAGTCGCTCCAGTAATTACATCAATAGCAACTCCGGTAATTGTAGAGTTACCCGTGTCAAAAGCACTCACATAGTCATTGCCGTTGCTGCCACTTAAAAAGGCAGGACGAGACTCATTTCTGCCAGACTTTGTGTAATGTTCCAAGGCGGAACTAAAAACGCCAGAACTAACTGCTGCCGCTACATCCGGATTGAAGGCTAAATAAACTTCTTCGTTGAAAGCCGAAGCCTGACGACCCTCATTTTTCCCGATTTGAATGAAATGGGAAAAACCAGAAGCAAAAATTCCTGCCGCTACGGCATTAGCAACATCGGGATTGCGCTGCAAATAAAACCTTTCATTGTAGAAAGCGTCCGATATTACCCGACCTTCTGCTTCGCCAGTTTGGATAAAGTGCGCCAAAGCAGAGGGTAACTCTCCCTGCATCACCTTTGACAAGACATCGAAATTATTGGGCAAGAAACCAGAGCCATAGTAACCGCCTTCGCTCCAGAATCGCGAAACGGAAGTTCGTCCCTCTTGCATTCCAACTAATTGAAAATGTTGCAGACCAGACTGAAAAGTTCCGGCTTTAACAGCCACCGCTACATCTGGATTCTTTTCCAAGTAATAACCTTCGTCAAATATGGCAAAACTCATGGTCACGCAGTATAAAATAGATCGCGGTTGGGGTAAGGGGACTCGCAAATAGTTATCCCCAATTCCCAAACAAGTGATACAAGTCGATGAATTTATTTACGGAAAATTGTCAGTTGTTAGTTGTCAGTCGTCAGTTGTTAGTTGTTCGGTGAGCGAGTCTCCTACTTCTTTTGAGAGACGTTGTGCAACAGATTTTTATGGCAACCTAATAAATAGACATCTCCTCCAAAAGAATCTCAAAGGCAGGCAGGATGCCTACCCCACCAGAATTTTTGGAGATGTCTAAAGTAACCATTCCTTCCACCTTGCAGGAGAACGTTCATGTCAGTTGTGCTGGTCGGTACAGAAGGGGGAGTTTTTCAACTCGATAACAGTTCCCACGATATCCGAGAGGA